>JAYVVB010000421.1:0-7023 GCA_043787455.1 Rhizobacter sp. | reverse complement strand
GCCCGAGGACGGGATCGACGCCGGGGAACTTGTTGAACGGAAAGACCGCCTCCTTGACCGAGAAATACGGCGGCACGACCTCGCCGCGGACGTTCTTCTGATCGGCGAGCTTCTGGCCGACCATGCAGCGCGCGGCGATCTTGGCGAGCGGCTCGCCGGTCGCCTTCGACACGAACGGCACGGTGCGCGACGCGCGCGGGTTCACCTCGAGCACGTAGATCACGGCGGCGTCGCCGTCGCCGGACACGTCGCCCTGGATCGCGAACTGCACGTTCATCAGGCCGACGACCTTGAGCGCCCTGGCCATCAGCGTCGTCTGCCGGCGCATCTCGTCCTGGAGCTTTTTCGGCAGCGAGTACGGCGGCAGCGAGCAGGCCGAGTCGCCCGAATGGATACCCGCCTGCTCGACGTGCTCCATGATGCCGCCGATCATCACCTCGGTCCCGTCGGAGATGCAGTCGACGTCGACCTCGATCGCGTCGTCGAGGAAGCGGTCGAGCAGCACCGGCGACTTCTCGCTCACCTTGACGGCTTCCCGCATGTAACGCTCGAGGTCCTTGTCGCCGTGGACGATCTCCATCGCCCGGCCACCGAGCACGTAGCTCGGCCGGACGACAAGCGGATAGCCGATCTCCTGCGCCAGGAGGGTCGCCTGTTCCTCGGTGCGCGCGGTGCGGTTCGGCGGCTGGCGCAGGCCGAGCTCGACGAGCAGCTTCTGGAAGCGCTCGCGGTCTTCGGCGATGTCGATCGAGTCGGGCGACGTGCCGACGATCGGCACGCCTGCTCGCTCGAGCTCGAGCGCGAGCTTCAAAGGCGTCTGGCCGCCGTACTGGACGATCACGCCGTGCGGCTTTTCCTTGGCGACGATCTCGAGCACGTCCTCGAGCGTCACCGGCTCGAAGTAGAGACGGTCGGAGGTGTCGTAGTCGGTCGAGACAGTCTCGGGATTGCAGTTGATCATGATCGTCTCGTAGCCGTCGTCGCGCATGGCGAGCGCGGCGTGGACGCAGCAGTAGTCGAACTCGATGCCCTGGCCGATCCGGTTCGGGCCGCCGCCGAGGACCATGATCTTCTTCTTGTCGGTCGGCTCGGCCTCGCACTCCTCGTCGTAGGTCGAATACATGTAGGCCGTCCGGGTCGCGAACTCGGCGGCGCAGGTGTCGACGCGCTTGTAGACCGGCCGCACGTCCTGTGCATGACGCTGCGCGCGCAAGGTCGACTCGCTCACTTTCAGCAGGCCCGCGAGACGACGATCGGAAAAGCCCTTCGCCTTCAGGAAGCGCATCTCGACGGCCGAAAGGCTTTCGAGCGACCTTCCGACGAGGCGCATCTCGGTCGCGATGATCTCCTCGATCTGCGCCAGGAACCACGGGTCGATCGCGGTCTCGTCGAAGATCTCCTCGAGGCTCATGCCGATCCGAAACGCGTCGGCGACGAAGAGGATGCGCTCGGGGCCGGCCTCGCCGATCTCCTGGACGATCTCCTCGCGGTCGCTCGAGCGCGAACTGAAGCCGTCGATGCCGGTCTCGAGTCCGCGCAGCGCCTTCTGCAGGCTCTCCTGGAAGGTGCGGCCGATCGCCATCACCTCGCCCACCGACTTCATCTGCGTCGTGAGGCGCGAGTCTGCGGCCGGGAACTTCTCGAACGCGAAGCGCGGGATCTTGGTGACGACGTAGTCGATCGACGGCTCGAAGCTCGCCGGCGTCGCGCCGCCGGTGATGTCGTTTTTCAACTCGTCGAGGGTGTAGCCGACCGCCAGCTTGGCCGCGACTTTTGCGATCGGAAAGCCGGTCGCCTTCGACGCCAGCGCCGACGAGCGCGAGACGCGCGGGTTCATCTCGATCACGACCATCCGGCCATCCTTCGGATTGACCGCGAACTGCACGTTCGAGCCGCCGGTCTCGACGCCGATCTCGCGCAGGATCGCGATCGAGGCGTTTCGCATCAACTGGTATTCCTTGTCCGACAAGGTCTGCGCCGGGGCCACCGTGATCGAGTCGCCGGTGTGGATGCCCATCGGGTCAAGGTTCTCGATCGAGCAGACGATGATGCAGTTGTCAGCCCTGTCGCGGACGACCTCCATCTCGAACTCCTTCCAGCCGATCAGGCTCTCCTCGATCAGGAGCTCCTTGGTTGGCGAAAGATCGAGGCCGCGCTTGCAGATCTCTTCGAATTCGTCGGGGTTGTAGGCGATGCCACCGCCCGTGCCGCCGAGCGTGAAGCTCGGCCGGATGACGATGGGAAAGCCCGCCGAGCCGGTGTCGTCGGCGGCGGCGCTGCCGTATGCGATCCGCCGCTGCACGACGAGCGCTTCGTCGAACGAATGGGCGATTCCCGACTTCGCGGAATGCAGGCCGATGCCGGTCATCGCATCCTTGAACTTGAGCCGGTCCTCGGCCTTCTCGATCGCCTTCTCGTTGGCGCCGATCATCTCGACGCCGAACTTCTGCAGAACGCCGTGCTGGTGCAGGTCGAGGGCGCAGTTGAGCGCGGTCTGGCCGCCCATCGTCGGCAGCACCGCGTCGGGCCGCTCCTTGGCGATGATCTTCTCGACCACCTGCCAGGTGATGGGCTCGATGTAGGTGACGTCGGCCATCTCCGGGTCGGTCATGATCGTCGCCGGATTGCTGTTGACCAGGATGACGCGAAAGCCCTCCTCGCGCAGCGCCTTGCAGGCCTGAGCGCCCGAATAGTCGAACTCGCAGGCCTGACCGATGACGATCGGGCCGGCGCCGATGATGAGGATCGACTTGAGATCGGTGCGCTTAGGCATGCGCACTCCCGGTCTTGTCCATCAGGGCGACGAAGCGGTCGAAGAGATAGCCGATGTCGTGCGGCCCGGGCGACGCCTCGGGGTGGCCCTGAAAGCAGAACGCCGGCTTATCGACGTGAGCGAGGCCCTGTAGCGAGCCGTCGAAGAGCGAGACATGCGTCGGCCGGAGCGTCGCCGGCAGCGACTTCGGGTCGACCGCGAAGCCGTGGTTCTGGCTCGTGATGCTGACGCGGCCGGTGTCGAGATCCTTCACCGGGTGGTTGGCGCCGTGATGACCGAACTTCATCTTGTAGGTACGCGCGCCGGCGGCGAGCGCCAGGATCTGGTGGCCGAGGCAGATGCCGAAGATCGGCACGCCGCGGTCGATGAGCTCGCGCGTCGCCGCGATCGCGTAGTCGCAGGGCTCGGGGTCGCCCGGGCCGTTGGCGAGGAAGACGCCGTCCGGCTGCCGGGCGAGGACGTCGGCCGCAGGCGTCTGCGCCGGCACGACGGTGACGCGGCAGCCGCGCGTCGCGAGCATGCGCAGGATGTTGAACTTGACGCCGAAGTCGTAGGCGACGACGTTCAGGCGTTGCTCGCGCGGCGTGCCGTAGCCGAGCCCGAGTTCCCAGTCGCCTTCCTTCCACTCGTAGGGCTGCTCGACGCTCACCACCTTGGCGAGGTCGAGGCCGGCCATGTTCGGCGCCGAGCGTGCCTTGGCGATCGCGCCGTCGACGATCGCCGGCGTCACGTTCTGTCCGGCGGGCAAGGCGACGATGCAGCCGTTCTGGGCACCGCCCTGGCGCAGGTGGCGTGTCAGGCGCCGCGTGTCGATGCCGGCGATGCCGACCGTGTTCTCTTCGCGCAGGTAGTCGCCGAGGGACGCGACCGAGCGAAAATTCGACGCCCGCGCCGGCATGTCCTTGACCACCAGCCCGGACGCGAACACGCGCCGCGATTCGATGTCTTCCGGGCTCGTGCCGTAGTTGCCGATGTGGGGATACGTGAGGGTGACGATCTGCCGGCAGTAGCTCGGATCGGTGAGGATTTCCTGGTAGCCGGTGAGCGCGGTGTTGAACACCACCTCGCCCGTCGTGTCGCCGGTCGCGCCGATCGAAACGCCCGTGAACACTGTGCCGTCGGCGAGGGCCAGCAGGGCCTGGGCGTGGTCGGGCAGCAGTTGCGGGAACAAGGGATCAGCTCCGTGGCGAGGCGGGGGCGGGCACGGCGGCTGCCGGCCGGGACGCCGGACGACGCGAGGGGCGCCGGGCCGGCGCAACAACCGCCTGGTCGAGGCTGGCTGAAGCAAAACGATTGTAGCGGAGCACCCACCGTCGATCCGCTCGCAGAGCGTCGCACGCTTCCTATTGAAACGGGGCCAACGGCGCCCATGTCAACGCTAGCGGGAACTAGAATCACCGCCGACACTCTCAATCAGAGATCACTCATCGTCTTTCCTTTCGGAGGATTCATGGACGACAGCCTGCGGACAGTCAATCTCGGTTATGCGGTCGCAAGCGTTGAGCAGCGCAACCGCGTCCTGCGCAACACCTACTGGTTGCTCGCGCTCTCGATGGTGCCGACGGTGCTCGGCGCCTGGATCGGCGTCACGACCGGGGTCGTGGCGACGCTGGGCGTCGGCATGAGCTTCGTCGTCTTCATGGCCGGTGCCTTCGGCTTCATGTTCGCGATCGAGAAGACCAAGAACTCGTCGACTGGCGTGCCGGTGCTGCTCGCGTTCACGTTCTTCATGGGCCTGATGCTGTCGCGGCTGCTTGCCGTCGTGCTCGGGCGAGACGGCGGCGCCGGCCTGATCATGATCGCGTTCGCAGGTACGGGCATCACTTTCCTCGGCATGGCCGCGCTGTCGACGGTCATCAAGCGCGACCTGTCGGCGATGGGCAAGTTCCTGTACGTCGGTGCGGTGATGCTGCTTGTGGCGATCGTCGCCAACCTCTTTCTGCAGTCGAGTGCGCTCTTCATCACGATCGCGGTAGTTATGGTCGGCATCTTCTCGGCGTTCATGCTGTACGACCTGAAGGCCGTGCGCGACGGGTCGGAAACGAACTACATCAGCGCCACGCTGCGGATCTACCTGGACCTGTTCAACGTGTTTCAGGCGCTGCTCTCGATCCTCGGTTTCGCCGGCAGCAGCCGGGACTAGGACGCTTCGCTGAATTCAAAACGGGGCCTCAGGCCCCGTTTTCTCTGGTTCTGTCGAACACCGCGATGCTTTCGACGTGCGCCGTGTGCGGGAACATATTCACTGCGCCGGCGGCGACGCACGCATAGCCGGCGCGATGCACCAGGAGACCTGCGTCGCGCGCCAGCGTCGCCGGGTTGCAGCTGACGTAGACGATGCGCTTCGGCGCGCGCCAGGCCGAAACGCGAGCTTCGCCGCCGTCGTGACCTTCGACCGCCTCGGCCAGCGCCTTGACGATGGCGAACGCGCCCTCGCGCGGCGGGTCCACGAGCCAGCGATCGACGGCGCCGAACGATTCGAGCTCGTCGACGCTCAGCTCAAACAAGTTGCGCTCGGCGAAGTTCGCGACGTTCGCCAGCCCGTTCAGCGCGGCCGCTTCGCGCGCCCGCTCGACGAGCGCTGCGCTGCCTTCGATGCCGAGCACGCACGCCGCACGCGTCGCCAATGGCAAGGTGAAGTTGCCGAGACCGCAGAACCAGTCGATGACGCTCTCGCCCGCCTGCACGCCGAGCAGTCGCAGTGCGCGCGAGACGAGCGCTTCGTTGATCGCCTGGTTGACCTGGGTGAAGTCGGTCGGCCGGAACGGCATCCGGATGCCGAACTCGGGGAGGCGGTACGCCAGCTTCGATGCGACGCCGTCGAGCGGCCGCACCGTGTCCGGCCCTTTCGACTGCAGCCACCATTCGACGTCGTGCTCGCGCGCGAAGTCGCGCAGGAGCTCGAGATCGCCCGGCGGCAGCGGCTCGAGATGGCGCAGCACGAAGGCCGTGCATACGTCGGTCGCCGCAAGCTCGATCTGCGGCAGCCGGTCGCGCGTCGCCATCGCGCCGATCAGCGCGCGCAACGGCAGCAGCAGGTCGCTCACCTTCTTCGGCAGCACGTCGCAGCTCGCGATATCGGCGACGAAGCTCGACTTGCGCTCGTGAAAGCCGACGAGCACTGTGCCCTTCTTGACGACGTGGCGCACCGAGAGACGAGCGCGCTGGCGGTAGTTCCAGGCCGGTCCCTCGATCGGGCGCAGGACACGCTCCGCGCGCACCTTGCCGAGATGCCAGAGCGCATCCTCGAGCGCGCGCTGCTTGGTGGCGACCTGGGCGCCGACGTGCAGGTGCTGCATCTTGCAGCCGCCGCAGACGCCGAAGTGCGGGCAGCGCGGCACGACCCGCTGCGCGCTCGGGCGACGCAGCTCGACGAGCGTCGCCTGCTCCCACTGCTTCTTGCCGCGCCGCACGGCGACGCGCACTTCCTCGCCCGGAAGCCCGTCCTCGACGAAGACGACCTTGCCTTCCGCGTTGTGGGCGATGCCCTGGGCCTCGAGATCGAGCGACTCGATCCGCAGCCATTCCTCGGTACTCGTCATGCGGACGATTATCCCGACCGGGTGCGCTGCTAAACTCGCTTTCGCCAGGAGAGAGCTTCGCTCGCGCGAAGCCGCCGAAGGCGCAGACCGGGGCCAGGCACGGTCGAACGCTCAGGCACCGAGGACTGGCAAACGCTTGCTCGCAAGCGTCCTCGCTGGAGAGAGGCCCGCCTGGAGCGGGTCCACCGAAGGGGCAAGCAGCGTCGCTCGCGGCGCTGCCAATCTCTCAGGTAAAGCGGACAGCCGGGGCAGTTTTCCCGCAGGAGCTTTCGAGCACCGGCGGGTGTGAAACGAGCTCCGGAGCGATCGATGTCCGAACCGTCCCCGTCCACGGCGTTGTCGAAGACACCGCTGCACGCCCTGCACGTCTCCCTCGGTGCGAAGATGGTTCCGTTCGCCGGCTACGACATGCCGGTCTCGTACCCGAGCGGCATCCTCGCCGAGCATCGCCAGTGCCGCGAGTCGGCTGTGCTGTTCGACGTCTCGCACATGGGGCAGTTGCGCCTGGCCGGCGCGGACGCAGCGATGGCGCTCGAAACGCTGGTGCCGGTCGACATCGTCGGCCTGGCCGAAGGTCGCCAGCGCTACGCGCTATTCACCAACGACGAGGGCGGCATCCTCGACGACCTGATGGTGACGCGTTGCGCCGACCACCTCTTCCTCATCGTCAACGCCTCGTGCAAGGACGCCGACACCGCGCATCTGCGC
>JAYVVB010000420.1:0-5052 GCA_043787455.1 Rhizobacter sp. | reverse complement strand
GCAACGCAGATGATGGAGTCGATGATCGTCAACCCGGTGCCGACGCGCGCCGAGGTCAGCGACGTCGCCAACGCCGTCCTCGACGGCACCGACGCGGTGATGCTCTCGGCGGAGACGGCGGCCGGCCGCTACCCCGTGGAGACGGTGGAAATGATGGCCTCGATCTGCGTCGAGGCCGAGCGTGCCGAAGAGATCTCGTTCGACGCCGGCTTCACCAACAAGACCTTCGGCCGCATCGACCAGTCGATCGCGATGGCAGCGCTGTTCACGGCCTACCACCTCGGCTGCAAGGCGATCCTCGCGCTCACCGAGTCGGGCTCGACGGCCCTGTGGATGAGCCGCCAGCGCATTCACGTGCCTATCTTCGGCATCACCTCGCAGATTCGCAGCCAGCGGCGGATGGCGATGTACCGCAACGTCACGCCGCTCCTGATGCCGAGCTTCGCCGACCGCGACGAAGCGCTCACGCACGCCGAGCAATTGCTCGTCGAGGCCGGCGTGTTGAAGCCGGGCGACACCTACGGCATCACCTGCGGCGAGCCGATGGGCTACCCCGGCGGGACCAACATGCTGAAGGTCGTGCGCGTCGCCTGACGCGACCCACATGGCGCCCGGAGACTAGGGCAGCTCGACGGCGATCGCCGTCTCGAACGTCGGCTCGCTCTTATTCCCCGCGGCGTTGCCGTCGTGGCGCTGCAACACGCCGGCGTTGACGCTGCAGATCGGCGAGGTCGCGATCGCCAGGCCGGTCTCGAGCGTCGTGCGCAGGCCGTCGCTCGTGCGCACCGGCGGGAACACCGAAATCTTGTGGCGGACCCAGGTGCTGCCGCTCCAGCGAGGCTGCGACTCCTGCACCAGCATCAGCGTCACGTTCTCGGCGGCGGTCTCGCCGACCGTGCGCGACCAGAGCGCCTTGCCGCCGAAGCGCCGGCGGCTTTCGGGCGTCGCGCTCTCCGGAATTCCGGCGCCGCGCGTTCCCGCGGTTCACCCGTCGGGCGACAATGCGAGATGGAAATCGCGCCCGCGGAGCTCACGATCGAAGACGTCCGGGCCGCCGCCGAGCGGATCGAGGGAGAGGTCGGCGCGACGCCGTGCCTCGCGTCACGAACGCTCTCGGCGATCTGCGGCTGCGAGGTGTTTCTGAAGTTCGAGAACCTGCAGTCCACGGCCTCGTTCAAGGAGCGCGGCGCGCTCAACAGGATGGCGCAGCTGACGCCTGCCGAGCGCGCCAAGGGCGTGCTCGCGGTCTCGGCCGGCAACCACGCGCAGGCGGTCGCGTACCACGCCGAGCGCATGGGCATCGCGGCGGTGATCGTGATGCCGCGCTTCGCGTCGAGTGTGAAGGTCGAGAACACGCGCGGCTTCGGCGCCGAGGTCGTACTGCAAGGCGACACCTTCGAGGACGCGCGCGTCGCCGGCCTGGCGCTCGCCGCCGAGCGCGGCTACACCGTCGTCCATCCGTTCGACGACCGCGACGTCATCGCCGGCCAGGGAACGGTCGCGCTCGAGATGCTGGCGCAGCAGCCGGAGATCGACACCCTCGTCGTCGCCATCGGCGGCGGCGGCCTGATCGCCGGCATGGCGACGGCGGCCAAGGCGATCCGGCCCGGCATCCGCATCGTCGGCGTGCAGACCGAGCGCTTCCCCGCGGCCTGGAACGCGATGCACGACGGCCACCAGGAGTCGGGCCAGGCGACGATCGCCGACGGCATCGGCGTGAAGTCGCCGGGGGCGCTGACGCTGCCGATCATCCGCGACCTCGTCGACGACGTCTTGCTCGTGTCGGAAGACGACATCGAGCAGGCGATGCTGATGCTGCTCGAGATCGAGAAGACTGTTGTCGAGGGGGCCGGCGCCGTCGGCCTCGCGGCGCTGCTGAAAGACCGCGCCCGCTTCGCCGGCCGGAAGGTCGGCCTCGTCCTCTGCGGCGGCAACATCGAGCCGCTCGTCCTCGCCGAGATCATCGAGCGCGGCATGGTCAAGTCGGGGCGACTCGCGCGCCTGCGCGTCAACGTCCGCGACGTCCCCGGCGCGCTCGCCGACGTCGCCGCGCTGCTCGCCCGGCTCGGCGCCAACATCGACGAGGTCCAGCATCAGCGCGCCTTCACCTCGCTCTCGGTCGAGCGGGTGCAGATCGAGGTCGTGGTGCAGACGCGCGGCACGGCGCACATCGAGAAGATCCTCGCCGCGATGCGCGTCGAAGGCTACGACGCCGAGCGCGTCGGCTGAGGCGCGTCACATCCCCTCGTTGCAACGGCCTGCTGGCCAGGGGCCGACGCCGGTGCGCCGAGCGGGTCGAACGTCCTCATGCAGTAGGGCAGGGGCGACTTCTCGTGGTGCGTCCGCAGCGGCGGTGCCGTCGAAGACGGCTTCGTCGAGGCGAAGTTCAAGCCGATGCGCGGCAAGGACGACCAGGCCGGCGGCGTCGTCTGGCGCTGGAAGAACGGTGACCGCTACGACGTCGCCCGCGCCAACGCGCTCGAGAACAACGTCTCGCTCTGCTACACCGAGGACGGCCGCCGCAAGACGATCCGGTATGTCGACGCGCCGGTCGCGGCGGCGACGTGGCACACGCTGCGGGTCGAGTTCGTCGGCACGAGAATCGTCGTGATGCTCGACGGCAAGCGCGCGATCGAGCTCGACGGCGCGCACATCGGCGGGCCCGGTGCGCTCGGCGTCCGGACCAAGGCCGACAGCGTCACCGTGTTCGACGACCTCGCCTTCGGCAGCGCGCGTCGCTAGGGTCCACTGGGGGACGGGGTGCCCCGCGCGCGGGGCGGCCTTCGGCGAGAATCGCAGCGGAGCGCATCGTTCGCGCGTTCCCGCCATGCATCGACGCACGCTCCTCCTGTCTTCGGCCTCGCTGCTGGCCTTCGAGAGCTCACCCCTCATGGCTGCTGCCCACTCCTCGACGTCGCCGCCCGCCGATGCGCAACCGGGCGCGACCGCGCTCGCCGCGGCGATGAACGAGGGACACCTGACGTCGGAACGGCTGGTGCGCGACTGCCTCGCCCGTATCGCCGCGATTGACCGGGCGGGCCCGAAGCTGCACAGCGTCATCGAGCTCAACCCCGACGCGATCGCGCTCGCGATCGCGTTCGATGCCGAGCGCAAGGCCGGCAAGGTGCGCGGGCCGCTGCACGGTCTGCCGGTGCTGGTCAAGGACAACATCGCCACCGGCGATCGCATGAGCACGAGCGCCGGCTCGCTCGCGCTCGACGGCGTGCGCGCACCGCGCGACGCCCACGTCGTCAAGCGCTTGCGCGACGCCGGCGCGGTGATCTTGGGCAAGACCAACCTGAGCGAGTGGGCCAACATCCGGTCGACCCGCTCGGTGAGCGGCTGGAGCGCGCGCGGCGGCTTGACGCGAAACCCGTACGCGCTCGACCGCAACACCAGCGGCTCGAGCTCGGGCACGGCGGCGGCGCTCGCCGCCGGGCTGGCGCCGCTCGGCGTCGGCACCGAGACCGACGGCTCGATCGTCTCGCCGGCGTCGATCTGCGGCCTCGTCGGCTTGAAGCCGACGGTCGGCCGCATGAGCCGCGACGGCATCGTGCCGATCTCGCACAGCCAGGACACGCCCGGGCCGATGACGCGCACCGTCGCCGACGCGGCGATGCTCTACGCCGCGATGATCGGCCGCGACAGCGCCGACGACGCGACCTCTGCCGCGCCCGTCGAGGCAGGCTCGGGCAAGGCAATCGCCTTGCCCGCCGACGCATTGCGCGGCGCGCGACTCGGCGTGGCGCGCGCCTACTTCACCGGCTTCGACGAGGCCGACGCCTTGATCGAGAAGGCGATCGTCGACCTCAAGCGCCTCGGCGCCGAGATCGTCGACCCGATCGACCTGCCGCAGCCGAGCTACGGCGACGCCGAGTTGCGCGTCCTTCTCTACGAGCTGAAAGCCGACCTGCCGAAGTACCTCGCCGCCTTCGCACCGAACGCGAAGGTGAAGACGCTTGCCGACGTGATCGCCTTCAACCGCGCCCACCAGGATCGCGAGATGACCTGGTTCGCGCAGGAGCTCTTCGACAAGGCCGAGGCCTACGGCGGCCTCGACGCGAAGGAGTACCTCGACGCGCTCGCCGAGTGTCGCAAGGGCGCCCGCGACGACGGCCTCGACCGCGTCCTGAAGGCGAATCGCCTCGATGCGCTGATCGCGCCGACGGGCGGGCCGGCGTGGCTGATCGACCCGGTCACTGGCGACCATTCCGGCGCCGGTTTCTCCGCGCCCGCGGCAGTCGCGGGCTACCCGCATCTCACGGTGCCGGCCGGCTTCGTGCGCGGCCTGCCGATCGGGCTCTCGTTCGCCGGTCCGGCCTGGAGCGAGGCGCGACTGCTCGCGCTGGGCCACGCCTACGAGCAGGCCACGAACCATCGGCGTCCGCCGGCGTTCGTGGCACGCTCAACGCCGGTCTGAGGCGATCGCCGCAGCAGCGCGGCCAGCCTTGGCCGCGGCCGTTCTGGTGCAGCCGACATGAATCTTGATACCAGGCATCCCGGCGCCGAGGGTTGCGCCTGGCGCTACCCATTTTGAGCTCTTGGCGACGCCTGGCTAACCGCGACGATCCCCGCAGCGCACCCGCTGCTTCGGAAGCAGCCAGATCGCTTACCTCGTCTACGGGCATCCAGACTGCTCGGCTCCAGCCGGCCGGACTGCGCCCGTTGACAGCAAGAGGAATCGCCGGAAGACTGGATCTGTCCGGTCATCACAGGAGGAGAGACGATGGATTTCGCTCACATTGCGCGCTCAAGCGCTTGCCCGCGCCTTCTTGCCGCCGCAGCGTTGGTGACCTCGTCCTGCGCGGCTCATGCGGTGCCCTTCAAGTTCGCCTATAGCGGCTACTTCAGCACCAACGAGGCATTGAATCTGGCGTCGGGCCCGAGCCTGACATTCTTCACTGGCCTGACGCCGTTCACGATCATCGCGCGCTTCGACGACAGCAGCTTGAACCTTGCGCCGCATTCACCGCCGGCGCCTCCGCCCTTCGCCGGCTACCGAGCGTACGAGCCGACCTCGATGACGATCGACCTCGGCGCTTTTGGCCACTT
>JAYVVB010000419.1:0-2762 GCA_043787455.1 Rhizobacter sp. | reverse complement strand
GCCGCCGGCCAGGCCGGCGCTCGACAGCGCGAGGAAAGTGCCCCCGCCGCCGCCGAGGCTGCCGGTGACGCCGGCGCTTGCTGCCGTGCAAAGAGCTAGGGCAGCCGCGGCGACGATGGAGCTGATGGTCTTCATGTGAACAATCTCGTGGGTAGTCGATCGGGGTGTCGCATCGCGATGGGTTCCGGCGGTGCAACGTCGTAGGTCTTTATGCAAGAGCAATGCCCGGGAAAACCCCCGTGCAACCCGTTGAAACTCGCCCTGACAGAGAGCGAAAGGCACCGAACGAGGACCGCTCGTTCTCATTTGGTGCGGCGCAGCAATCGACGTGCCCGAAGCGCGCCGCGGTACGCTACTTGCCACATTCCAGGGAATAGAGCGACCGATGAATGCCTTGAGACCCGCCGCCGACCTCGCCGCCGCCGCCGCGAGCAAGCCCTATCCCGGCGACAGCGCCGAGTACCGCAAGGCGCGCATCGCGCTGCTGGCCGAGGAGATCGAGCTCCGACGCCACATCGAGCGCGTCGCCGAGCAGCGTCGCGCGCTGCCGCCGGGCGGCGTGCCGCCCACCTATCGGTTCAGGGACGAGAACGGCAAGACCGTCGGCTTGGCGGACCTCTTCGGCCGCCACGACACGCTGGTCACGTACTTCTGGATGTTCGGGCCGCAGCGCGAGCGGCCGTGTCCGATGTGCACCTCGTTCCTCGGCTCGGTCGACATCCCCGCGCGCGACATCAAGTAGCGCGTCGCCTTCGCCGTGCTCGGCCGCTCGCCTGTCGCGCGCCAGCTCGCTTTCGCGCGCGAGCGCGGCTGGCAAAACCTGAAGTTCTACGAGACCGTCGGCGACGACTTCGCACGCGACTATCGCGGCCTCGCGCCCGACGGCAACGAATGGCCGGCGCTCGACGTCTGGGTCAGAAATGGCGGCGAGGTGCGCCATTTCTGGGCCGCCGAGATGGGCGGCACGGCCGATCCGGGCCAGGACCCGCGCGGCGCGCCCGATGTCGCGCCCCTGTGGAACATTCTCGACCTCACGCCGGGCGGACGCGGCGACGACTGGTATCCGAAGCTCGACTATCCGAAGCGCTAGCGGCCGGCACGATCACCGTCACTTCTCGACGAACGCGCGCTCGATGACGTAGTCGCCCGCCTGGCCGATGCCGGCCGAGATCGTGAAGCCGGCTTCGTCGAGCACGGTGCGCATGTCCTTCAGCATCGCCGGGCCGCCGCAGATCATGGCGCGGTCGTACTTGTGATCGATCTGCGGGAAGCCGATGTCTTTGCAAAGCTTGCCGCTGGCGATGAGGTCGGTGAGCCGACCCTGGTACCTGAACGGCTCGCGCGTCACCGTCGGGTAGTAGACGAGCTGCTGGCGCACCATCTCGCCGAGAACGTCGTCGCGCGGCAGCTCGTGGGCGATCAGGTCGGCGTAGGCGAGCTCGTCGATCTTTCGCACGCCGTGGACGAGGATGATCTTCTCGAAGCGTTCGTAGGTCGCCGGGTCGCGGATGATGCTCATGAACGGCGCCAGCCCGGTGCCGGTCGCGAACAGGTAGAGGTTCTTGCCGGGCAGGAGATCGGTGAGGATCAGCGTGCCGGTGGGCTTCCTGCCGATCAGCACGTCGTCGCCGACCTTCAGGTGCTGCAGACGCGACGTCAGCGCACCGGTCTGCACCTTGATGCTGAAGAACTCGAGGTGCTCGGCGTAGTACGCGCTCGCGATCGAGTACGCGCGCATCAGCGCCTTGCCTTCGACCATGATGCCGACCATCACGAAGTGGCCGCTCTCGAAGCGCAGGCTCTTGCCGCGCGTGCACGTGAACGTGAAGAGCGACTCGTTCCAGTGATGGACCGTCAGGACTTTCTCGAGCTCGTAGGCCGCCATTCATCGCTTTCTTGTCTTCGAACCGGTCTTCGTCGTCGCCGCGGGCGCAGAGACCGCCGCGAGCATCACGCGCTTGATCTCCGCCAGCCAGGCCTCGCATGCCTCGGCCCGCATCAGGTCGAAGCCGAGGAAGCTCGACAGCGTGAAGCGGTTGGAGAGATAGAAGTAGCCGAGCGCCGCGAGTGTCAGGTAGACCTGGGCGACATCGAGGTCGCGCCGGAAGACCTGCTGGCGCGACCCCTCGTTCAGTATTGTCCCCAAAATGCCGAGCACCGGCCGCGACAGCTGCTTCACCTTCACCGACTTGGTGATGTGACGGCCTCGCTGCAGGTTCTCGTTGCTCAGGAGGGCGACGAACTCCGGGTGCTCGAGGTAATAGCGCCAGGTGAACTCGATCAGCGCGTCGAGCGCCTCGACCGGCCGCGCCGGGTCGATGGCGAGCGCGCTCTCGGCGTCGCCGAGCTCGGTGTAGACGCCCTCGAGCACGGCGAGATAGAGCGCCTCCTTGCTCGCGAAGTAGTAGTAGATCATCCGGTCGCTCGACCGGCCGGCGCGCGAGATACGCTCAATGCGGGCGCCGCTGTAGCCGTGGCGCATGAACTCGTTTCTCGCCGCGCGCAGGATGCGCGCGCGGGTCTGGGCGGAGTCTCGGGCCAGGGGCATCGGCGTCGGAAATATCCGTGGAACGGTCTTTGCAAACCGGCGCAGCCATGCTAGATTGGGTTGCAAATGAAGTAAATACTTCATTCGTTTGTCGCAGTCTTTTGCCGCATTCGTTGCTCCCAGGGATCCACCGTCGTGATGACCCGTTTCGAGCGCCCCGAATCCGTCGCCGAGGCTGCGCGGCTGCTCGCCGCGGGCGAGTGGGCCGTGCTCG
>JAYVVB010000418.1:0-2669 GCA_043787455.1 Rhizobacter sp. | reverse complement strand
GCCCTCGACTTCGGCAGGAAGATCGCCGACGGCACGCCGGCCGAGGTGCAGGCCGATGCCGACGTCGTGCGCGCCTACCTCGGAGTTGCCGCTTGAGTGACCCCGCGGTGCCCCTTCTCGACGTGCGCGGCCTCGGCGCGCAGTACGGGCCGACCCTGGTGCTGCATGGCATCGACTTCAGCGTCGCCGAGGGCGGGATCACCGCGATCCTGGGCGCCAACGGCGCCGGCAAGACGACGCTGCTGCGCGCCGTCTGCAACATGATCAAGACGAGCGGCGAAGTCCGCCTCGCCGGCACGCGCATCGACGGCCAGGCGACCGAGACGATCGTGCGCCAAGGCATCGCCCACGTCCCCGACGGCCGCGGCACCTTCATGAACCTGAGCGTCGAGGACAACCTGCGCCTGGGCGCCTACACGCGGCGCGACCGGGCCGAGGTGCAGCTCGATTGCGAGCGCATGTACGCGCATTTCCCGCGCCTGAAGGAGCGCAGGAGCCAGCAGGCCGGCACGCTCTCGGGCGGCGAGCAGCAAATGCTCGCGGTGTCGCGCGCGCTCATGCTCAGGCCGCGTCTGCTGCTTCTCGACGAGCCCTCGTTCGGCCTCGCGCCGCGCATCGTCCAGCAGCTGTTCGAGATCCTGCGCGTCATCAACGAGGGCGAGCGGATCGGCATGCTGCTGGTCGAGCAGAACGCGTCGATGGCGCTCGCGCTCGCCGACCAGGCCTACCTGCTCGAGACCGGACGGGTCGTGATGTCGGGCCCGGCCGAGACGATCAGGAACGACGAGCAGGTGCGGCGCTCGTACCTCGGCTACTGACGGGCGGCCGATGAATCTCTTCCTGCACCAGGTGCTCTCCGGACTCGCCACCGGCGGCATCTACGCCAGCGTCGCGCTCGCGCTGGTCATGATCTACCAGGCGACGCACCTCGTGAACTTCGCCCAGGGCGAGATGGCGATGTTCGCGACCTACCTCGCCTGGGCGCTGATGCAGGCGGGCGTGCCGTACTGGGGCGCGTTCGCGATCACCGTCGTCGCCGCGTTCGTGCTCGGCGTCGTCATCGAGCGGGTGGTCATCCGGCCGGTCGAGAACGCGCCGATCCTCGCGGTCGTGATCGTCTTCATCGCCCTGCTCGTGATCTTCAACAGCCTCGCCGGCTGGATCTTCAGCTACACGATCAAGCCCTTCCCGAGCCCGTTCCCGGCCGAGCCGCTGTTCGGCAATTCCTACGTCTCGTCGCACGAGCTCGGCTCGACGGCGATCACGCTCGTCGTCCTCTTGCTTCTCTTCGTCTTCTTCCGCTTCACGCCGCTCGGCCTGGCGATGCGCGCCGCGGCGCAGAACCCGGTCTCGAGCCGGCTCGTCGGCATCCGCGTCGGCTGGATGCTCGCGCTCGGCTGGGGCCTGGCGGCGGCGATCGGCGCGATCGCCGGGATGATGGTTGCGCCGACCGTCTTCCTCGAGCCCAACATGATGGGCGGCATCCTCCTCTACGCCTTCGCCGGCGCCTTGCTCGGCGGCATCGACAGCCCCGGCGGCGCCGTTCTCGGCGGCTTCATCGTCGGCGTGCTCGAGAACGTCGTCGGCGTCTACATCGGCACCGAGCTGAAGCTCACGGTCGCGCTCGTCGTCATCATCGGCGTGCTCGTCGTCCGGCCGTCGGGCATGTTCGGCAAGGTCCACGTGGTGCGGGTCTAGGCATGGCCCGCCTCGATCGCCGCAAGCTCGTCGGCCTCGCGCTGCTGCTCGTCATCGCGTGCGCGCTGCCCTTTGTCGTCGGCAACTACCGCGTCTTCCAGTTCACCCTCGTCCTGGCCTACGCGATCGCGCTCCTCGGCCTCAACATGCTCACCGGCTACAACGGCCAGATCTCGCTCGGCCACGGCGCCTTCTACGCGATCGGCGCCTACAGCGCGGCGATCCTGATGGACAGGGCCGGCTGGCCTTACTGGGCGACGATCCCGGTGGCAGGCGCGGTCTGCTTCGTCGCCGGCTTCCTGTTCGGCCTGCCGGCGCTCCGGCTCGAGGGCCTCTACCTCGCGCTCGCGACCTTCGCGCTCGGCATCGCGATGCCGCAGATCCTGAAGCACGAGAGTCTCGCCAGGTGGACCGGCGGCTCGCAGGGCATCGTCATCGTCAAGCCCGACCCGCCGGCGTGGAGCGGCCTGACACAGGACCAGTGGCTCTACTTCTTCACCCTGGCGTGGGTGATCGTCCTCTTCATCCTCGGCTGGAATCTCCTGCGCGGGCGCATCGGCCGAGCCATGGTCGCGATCCGGGATCAGCCCATTGCGGCGCAGGCGATGGGCGTCAATACTTCGATGGTGAAGTCGCTGACCTTCGGCGTCTCCGCCCTCTACACCGGCGTCGCCGGCGCGCTCGGGGCGATCGTCATCCAGTTCGTGGCGCCGGATTCGTTCACGATCTTCCTGTCGATCACCCTGCTCGTGGGCGTCGTCATCGGTGGCCTGGCCTCGATCTCGGGAGCGTTCTATGGGGCCGTGTTCATCCAGTTCATTCCCAACATCGCCGACGAGATCTCGAAGGCCGCGCCCTGGGCTCTCTACGGCGTCGTCCTGATCGCCTTCATGTACGTGATGCCGACCGGCGTCGCCGGCTTTGTTCGCATGGTCCGTGCGCGCCTGGCGCGCCGGCGCGGGGCCCCGGGC
>JAYVVB010000417.1:0-3929 GCA_043787455.1 Rhizobacter sp. | reverse complement strand
TGCGGCACAGCGAGCGCCTGAGCGAAGAAGGCGCCCGCCTCGGGATAGCGCTTCTGCTGGCACAGGGTCCAGCCGTAGTTGTGCATCGTGTCGGCGTCGCGCGGATTGATCTGCAGCGCGCGCTTGAAGCTGTCTTCGGCCAAGCTCTGATCGCCCAGGTTGGCGTAGATGAGGCCGCGCAGGTTGAAGGCTTCGCCGTACTGCGGATCGGCGGCGATGGCGAGCTTGACCTGGTCGAGCGCCGTAGTCATCTGGCCGCGACTGAAATAGGCCGAGGCGAGGTCCATCCGCGCGCGGGCGCGTTTCTGCCCATCGGGCTCGTCGGAAGCGGTGATGCGGTCCGGGGTCTCGTTCGACGGCGACGGCAGCTGGCGTTGCGTCGTCGTCGTGCAGCCGATGAGCGGCGCGATCAGCGGTGCGGCAATGACGAGGGCGCGAACAGCCCGGCCCGCGAGCAGGCGCGCCTTCACGCCCGCGGCTCCGGCTCGGCCAGGACCCCGCGCCGGCGCGACACGGGGGCGGCCATCGGCACGGGTTTCGCGCGCTCGCGCCGCTCGGCGACGCGCGTCCGGTCCTGGACCTCGCCGGCGAGCTGGCCGCATGCGGCGGCGATGTCGTCCCCGCGCGTCCTTCGGATCGTCGTGACGATGCCGCCGTCCTGGAGCATGGCGGCAAAGGCCGCGACGCGATCGGCGGGCGAGCGAAGTAGGCCCGACGCCGCGAACGGATTGAACGGAATCAGATTGACCTTGCACGCCAGACCCGGGCTCGCCGCCGTGCCGTCGCCGAGCAGCAGCGCGCGCAGCGCTTCGGCCTGTGCCGGCGAGTCGTTTACGCCGTCGAGCATGCAGTACTCGATCGTGATGAAGTCGCGCGGCGCACGCTCAAGATAGCGACGCGCCGAGGCAAGCAGCTCGGCAATCGGATATTTGCGATTGAGCGGCACGAGCTCGTCGCGCAAGGCGTCGTCGGGCGCGTGCAGCGACACCGCGAGGGCGACCGGACAGTCGTCGCGGAGGCGATCGATCATCGGCACGACGCCCGAGGTCGACACCGTGACCCGGCGTCGCGACAGGCCATAACCGTGATCGTCGAGCATCGTCTTCAGCGCCGGCACGAGCGCGGCGTAGTTCTGCAACGGCTCGCCCATCCCCATCATCACGACGTTGCTGATGACGCGCTCGCCCGCGCGCAAGCCGAAGCGCTGGCGCAGCGCGAACTCGGCATGCCAGAGCTGAGCGATGATCTCGGCCGTCGTCAGATTGCGGCTGAAGCCCTGGTGCCCGGTCGCGCAGAAGCGGCAGTTGACGGCGCAACCGGCTTGCGACGAGATGCAAAGCGTCCCTCGCCCCGACTCGGGAATGAAGACGGTCTCGACCGCGTCGCCCGCTCCGACGTCGAACAGCCACTTGATCGTGCCGTCGCTCGCGACCTGCTCGCTCGCGATCTCCAGACCCTTGACCTCGGCTTCGGCAACGAGCTTGTCGCGAAACGGCTTGGCCAGGTTGGACATGGCCGAGAAGTCGGCCTCGCCGCCCTGGTGGATCCAGCGGAAGAGCTGGGTCGCGCGAAAGGCCTTCTCGCCGCGCTGCTCGCACCAGTCGGCGAGCGCGCCGCGGTCGAACTGGAGGAGGTTGACCATTTCGCTCGTGGCTTCAGCGGCTGTGAATGTTCATGCCGGGAAAGAAGAACGCGATCTCGACCGCCGCGGTCTCGGCCGCGTCAGAACCGTGCACGGCGTTGGCGTCGATGCTCGCGGCGAAGTCGGCGCGAATCGTGCCGGCGTCGGCCTTCTTCGGATCGGTCGCGCCCATCAGCTGCCGATTCTTGGCGACCGCCGAATCACCCTCGAGCACCTGGATCATCACCGGCCCGGAGATCATGAACGACACCAGGTCGCCGAAGAAAGGCCGCGACTTGTGGACCGCGTAGAAGGCCTCGGCATCGGCCTTCGACAGATGCGCCATCTTCGCGGCGATGACCTTGAGGCCCGCGCCCTCGAAGCGCGAGTAGATCTGCCCGATCACGTTCTTCGCGACCGCGTCGGGCTTGATAATCGAAAGGGTGCGTTCCAGCGCCATAAGCTATTCTCCGGGACTCTTGGGCAAAGCCCCTGATTGTAGAGGGCGGCGATGAACGCAGTTCAGCGACCGCGACGGCCGCCCCCGCCGCCGTAGCCCCCGCCGCCGCCGCCCCCGCCCCCACCCCCGCCGCCTCCCCCGCCGCTCCCACCGCCGCCGTATCCGCCTCCGCGAGGGCCACGGTTCTTGCGATGGAAGGCATCGGCGCCGATGTAGCCGACCGAGGTCTGCAGCGGATCGGGCTGCTTGGGGTCACCCTTTGGTCCGCTCGGCGGTCGAGGCGCGCTGCCGCCGGCACCGAAGCCGCTATTCGGGCCGATGCGACGGCCCTGCACGAATCGATGGTCGAAGGTCTGCTGCAACGGATTCGGGATGCGACTCGGATCGAAGTCGTCCTCGTCGTCGTTGTCGTCCCGGGGTGCGCGGTCCTGCGCCGGCGGTGCGTCGAAACGGGCCTCATCGGGACGATGCACCGCAGGCGGACGTTGCCGATCCTGCGAGCCGCGGTCATTGCGCGGCCGATCGTTCTGCGGCCGATCGCTCTGCGGCCGATCATTCCGGCCGTTGCGCGGCCCGCGGTCGCCGCCGCGCTTGCCGCTGGCGTCGACGGGACGCTCGTCCTGCCGCTCGCCGGTGTTGCCGCTGGCGAGACGCCGGATCGAACGCACGTCGGCGTCGTCGAGGTCGACCCAGACGCCGCGCTTCAGGCCGTGCGGCAGCACGACCGTGCCGTAGCGGATCCGGATCAGGCGACTGACGGTGAGGCCGACCGTATCGAAGAGCTTTCGCACCTCGCGATTGCGACCTTCGGTGATAACGACGCGATACCACTCGTTGAGGCCTTCACCGCCGCCGTTCTCGATCGACTTGAACGAGGCGCGCTGGCCTTCGATCTCGACACCTTCGAGCAGCTTGGCCCGCGCCTCGTCCTCGAGGTGACCCATGACCCGCACCGCGTACTCGCGCTCGACGCCGAAGCGCGGATGCATGAGCTGGTTGGCGAGGCCGCCCGAGGTCGTGAAGAGCAGCAGCCCTTCGGTGTTGATGTCGAGTCTGCCTACCGACTGCCACTTGCCTTGCTGCAGGCGCGGCAGGCGGCGGAAGACCGTCGGGCGGTGCTGCGGATCGTCGTGCGTGACGATCTCGCCAGCGGGCTTGTGATACGCGATGATTCGCGCCGGCGGCGGCACGATGCGCAGGCGCACCGGCTTGCCGTTGACCTCGACGCGGTCGCCGAAGGAGATGCGCTGGCCGGTGTGCGCCGGCTCGCCGTTGACGGTGATCTTGCCGTCGGCGATCAACTCTTCCATGTCGCGGCGCGAGCCGACGCCGGCCTGGGCCAGCACCTTGTGCAGCTTCGGCGCGTCGGGCTCGGGCGCGAGGACGCGCTTGGTCGGCTCTTCAGCGGCCTCGGCGACTTCGGCGACGGCGTCGTCGAACTCGCCCGACATCACCTGGGCGAAGACCTCGCCGGCCTCGACCGGGACGACGGGCTGGAGATGACGCGGCAGCGGACCCTCGAAATTCGACGGCAGGTTGAGCGCCCGCGGCTGCCCGCGCTCGTCGTCGCGATCGCCGCCGCCGCGATGCCGGTCGCGTCGGTTGCGTCGGCGGCTGCGTTCGCCGAACGCTGGCGTCTCATCGCTGCCGCCGGCAGTCTGGTCCGCGCCTTGGGCCGCGACCGTCGCCGGCCCGGCGACATTCGGAGATGGCGTCGATTCCATCGTTTCAGACGGGGCTGCCGCAGTCGCAGCGTCTGGAGCCTCGGCGACGGCGCGCTCGACGGGCTTCCTCCGACGCCGTGGCGCGGGTGCCGTTCCCTCGGGCGACGTGTCTGTGGCCGCGTCC
>JAYVVB010000416.1:0-5555 GCA_043787455.1 Rhizobacter sp. | reverse complement strand
ACCTTTGCGCAGACCGACGCCACCGCGGAGGCGGCGCGCGTCATCATCGCGAAGAACCCGAACGTGAAGCTGATCTACACCACGGTCGGCGGTGGCGCGACAGGCGCCGACCCGTTCCAGGGCGGCGGCACGGCCGACGTGCGCAAGGCCGCGCTCACGCTCAACCTCACGCCGCGCGACGAGCGCCACGGCATCAGGAAGCAGGTGATCGAGAAGGAGCTGCGCGACGCGCTCGTCGCCATTCCCGGTGCGCGCATCAACGTCGGCCTGGGCGGCTCGAACGAGAAGTACACGCTCGTCCTCGCTGGCGAGGACGGCGCGGTCCTGTCGGAGGTCGCGCGCCGGGTCGAACAGGAGCTGCGCACGCTGAGCGGCATCGGCAACGTCACCTCGTCGTCGAGCCTGGTGCGGCCCGAGCTGATCGTGCGGCCCGACTCGGCGCGCGCCGCCGACCTCGGCGTCACCGCGACGGCGATCGGCGAGACCTTGCGCGTCGCGACCGCCGGCGACTACGACCAGAGCCTGGCCAAGCTCAACCTCTCGCAACGCCAGGTGCCGATCGTCGTCAAACTGCCGGTCGAGGCGCGCACCGACCTCGGCCTGATCTCGCGCCTCGCCGTGCCCGGCGCGCGCGGCCCGGTGATGCTCGGCAACGTCGCGACACTGGCGATCGACAGCGGCCCGGCGCGCATCGACCGCTACGACCGCCTGCGCAACATCAACTTCGATATCGAGCTTAACGGCCAGCCGCTCGGCGCGGTGCAGGCCGAAGCGCTCGCCCTGCCGAGCCTGCAGCAGCTGCCGCCGGGGGTGCAGCGCGCGAGCGTCGGCGACGCCGAGGCGATGACCGAGCTCTTCGACAGCTTCGGCCTGGCGATGCTCACCGGCGTCGCCTGCATCTACGTCGTCCTCGTGCTGCTGTTCAAGGACTTCGTCCAGCCGGCGACGATCCTGGTCGCGCTCGTGCTCTCGATCCCGGGTGCATTCCTCGCCCTCTTCATCACCCGCACGGCCCTGTCGATGCCGTCGATGATCGGCCTGATCATGCTGATGGGCATCGCCACCAAGAACTCGATTCTGCTCGTCGAGTACGCGATCATGGCGCGGCGCGACCGCGGCATGACGCGCTTCGACGCGCTCATGGACGCCTGCCACAAGCGCGCGCGCCCGATCGTCATGACGACGATCGCGATGGGCGCCGGCATGATGCCGATCGCGCTCGGCATCGGCACCGACCCGAGCTTTCGCGCGCCGATGGCGATCGTCGTCATCGGCGGGCTGATCACGTCGACGTTCCTGAGCCTGCTCGTCATCCCCGTCGTCTTCACCTTCGTCGACGACGGCGTGCAGGGGCTGAAGCGACTGTTCCACCGCGAGCGCAAAATCGCTGTCCAGCCCGCGCGGGAGACCCTATGAAAGCGCCACAGGCCGACGCCGAATTCATGATGCGCGACACGACGTCGCATCCGCCCGGGTACACGCCGGCCTACAAGACGAGCGTCCTGCGAAGCCCGAAGCTGGCGCTGATCTCGCTGCAGCAGTCGCTCTCCGAGGTGACCGCGCCGGTGTTTCGCGCCGACGAGCTGGGGGCCCAGGACAACGATCTGATCCTCAACTATGCCAAGAGCGGGCCGCCGGTCGGCGAGCGCATCGTGGTCCATGGCTACGTCCAGGACCAGCTCGGCCGGCCGATCAGGAACGCGCTGGTCGAAGTCTGGCAGGCCAACGCCAGCGGCCGCTACCGGCATCGCAAGGACCAGTACATTGGCGCCCTCGATCCGAACTTCGGCGGCTGCGGCCGGATGCTCACCGACGAGAACGGCTATTACGCTTTTCGCACGATCAAGCCCGGCCCGTACCCGTGGAGGAACCGCGTCAACGACTGGCGCCCCGCGCATATCCATTACGCGATCTCGGGCGACGGCTGGGTGCAGCGCCTCGTCACCCAGATGTACTTCGAGGGCGACCCGCTGATCAAGAGCTGCCCGATCCTCGGCGTCGCGCCGAGCGAGGAGCAGATCCGCGGACTGATCGCGCTCCAGGACACCGCCGCGTTCGTGCAGCTCGACAGCCGTGCCTACCGCTTCGACATCGTCCTGCGCGGCCAGCGCGCGACGCTGTTCGAGAACTCCATCCAGAAGACGCCCGTAGGGGGACGGCAATGAACGCCCGCCGCGAGACCGCGTCGCAGACGGCGGGTCCCTACGTCCACATCGGCCTGGCGCCGCAAGCCGCGGGGTTCGACATCTTCGAGAACAACTTCGGCAGCGTCCTCGCCAACGATCGCACGAAGGGACAACGCATCCGCATCGAGGGCCGCGTCTTCGACGGCATCGGCACCGTCCTGAAGGACGTGCTGATCGAGATCTGGCAGGCCAACGCGGAAGGCAAGTACGCGCATCCGGCCGATCGCCAGCCGGGGAAATCGGTCGACCCGAACTTTCGCGGCTGGGGCCGCAGCTGCACCGACTTCGAGAGCGGCGTCTACGCATTCGACACGATCAAGCCGGGTCCCGTCGAAGGCCGCAGCGGCCGCTTCATGGCACCGCACATCAACGCCTGGATCGTCGCCCGCGGCATCAACATCGGCCTGAACACGCGCATCTACTTCGACGACGAGCCCGAGGCCAATGCTAAGGACGCAGTGCTCAACCTGATCGAATGGGAAGCGCGCAGAAAGACCCTGGTCGCCGAGCGGCTCGACCAGAAGGGCGAGTGTGGCGCCGTCATCTACCGCTTCGACATCCGACTGCAAGGCGACGACGAGACCGTCTTCTTCGACGTCTGAAGCCGCCATGAAGATCCTCCTCGTCAACGGTCCCAACCTCAACCTGCTCGGCACGCGCGAGCCCGCCGTCTACGGCTCGGCGACGCTCGCCGACGTCGAAGCCGCCTGCCGGGCCGAGGCGACGTCGCTCGGCCACGAGCTGCTTTCATTCCAGAGCAACCACGAAGGCGAGCTCATCGACCGCCTCCACGCCGCGCGCACGGAAGGCGTCGCCTTCGTCGTGATCAACCCGGGCGCCTTCACGCACACCAGCGTCGCCCTGCGCGACGCGCTCGCCGGCGTCGCGATCCCCTTTATCGAGGTGCACATCAGCAACGTGCACAAGCGCGAGCCGTTTCGCCGCCACTCCTACCTCTCGGACATCGCCGACGGCGTGATCGTCGGCCTCGGCACGCAGGGCTACGCGCTCGCGATCCGCGCCGCCGCGCAGTGCGTGAAGGATCGCGTCCGACTCTGACCTTCATGGCGCCTCGCAGCGCGAGCGGGGCAAACTTGACTAGGTCCACCGGGACAGGTGTCCCCTGTCCAGTCCTCTGAACACGGACGCGTCGATCGCGTTCATGAGGCGATCGACGGTAAGCCCGTCGACGGCTGGAACCCATTTGGCGAGCCAGATCAACATGCCCAGGAGTAGCTGGACGACAAGCTCGGGTTCGCATTGCACGACGGACCCGTCGGCCATTCCTTCTTTCAGGAACTTGATCAAACCGTTCCTGAGCCTCTCCGCCCACGCCGAGATGGCCTTGCGTTGAGCGGCCTCAAGGTACGAGTAGTCGCCAAAGTAAAGCTGCGGTCCGTTTTGCGCGGAGTCGACCAGCATGCCGCGGATGAAATGGCGCAGCTTTTCCTCGCCCGTGCCGCCGGCACCGTCCGTGGTGAGGAGTAGACGCTCGAACCGTTCCAGCGACGAGCGGTGGCACGCGTAGGCCAAGGCTTGCTTGTTCGGGAAGTAGTGATACAGCGCGGCGTCGCGCAGGTCGAGGCGTGCCGCGATCCCGGTGAGGGTGGCCAAGGCGTAGCTCTTCTCGTTGATGACTTCGATCGCTGCCCGAACGATCGCATCGCGCATGCCGGCCGATTTCCTGGTGCGCGAAACCTGCTTTCGGACTCGGGGCTTCGTGTCTGTCATCCATCTTTGTTTCTGGGCGATGCGTCAGTGTCGCCGAGAAGCGGTGATGGGGGTTCCGGCCGGGAGACCGAGGGTAAACCTAGTGTTGACTAGCTTTCCTAGTCCGTACTAAAAATGTGGCACTAGGAGCTTCGATCCACGAGGCCCGAACCGAGGAGACGACGCCATGCGCAGGGAACTGTTCGTAGGATTGGTTCTTTTGGGGACCGCTTTCAGCGGGTCCGTCACAGCGCAACAGGTACCGGCGCCAGCGGCATCGGCCGTCGTCTCTTCTCCACCTGAGCCTCCCGCGTCCGCTGCAGCGCTCGATCGGGTGGTCATCACCGCAACCAAACGAGAGCAAACGCTTCAGGACGTGCCGATTTCGGTCTCCGTGACGAACGCGGCCACCATCGAAAAGGCGCACATCACCGACCTCATCGACCTGCAGTCGGTGGTTCCGTCGCTGAAGGTTCAGCAATTCAATGCCGTCGGCCAGACCAACTTCATCATCCGGGGCTTTGGCAACGGCGCCGGCAACGACGGCATCGAAAGCTCGGTCGGCGTGTTTGTCGACGGCGTCTACCGGTCGCGGACCTCGTCCGCTCTCGATGACTTGCCGGAAGTGCAACGCATCGAGGTCCTGCGCGGCCCCCAATCGACGCTGTTCGGCAAGAACGTGTCGGCGGGGGCGATCAGCATCGTGACGGCCAAGCCCGAGTTCAAGTTCGGTGGCACAGCTTCTGTCGATTTCGGAAACTACAGCTCGCGCCAGGAACGGGCATCGATCACGGGACCGATCACCGACACGCTGGCCGTGCGGCTTTCGGCAAGCGACAACAAGCGTGACGGCTACCTGCACAACGACATCACGGGCAGCGACGTCAATAATCGCGATCGACAGTCGCTCCGCGGCGACATCTTGTGGAAGCCGAGCAGCGACCTCTCGGTCCGGGTGATCGGCGACTACAACCGGATCCATGAGGCGTGCTGCGGGGTGGTGCCCCTCTTCAATGGACCGGCCACGCAGTTCGTCGGCGCGCCCGCTCCCTTGGGCCTCGGCCGAGCCATCGGCGACCCGGCCAACAAGCTCAACGACCACATCGTCTTCAACACGGATCCCACCAACCGGCTGACGGGCAAGGGCGTTTCGGGTCAAGTCGACTGGAAGATCGGGATGGGCACGCTCACCTCCATCACGGCGCAGCGCAAGCAGACCAACGCCTCGACCCAGGACGTCGACTTTACCGGTGCCGACCTGGCCAACAAGAACCAGGCCAACGACATCTCGACATTCAGCCAGGAACTGCGCTTTGCCTCAACAGGCGAGGGGCCCGCCCGATGGCTCGTGGGTGCGTTCTATCAGAAAGAAAAGCTCCACACGGGAGTCGACACCACTTTCGGCAATGACATCCGCGGCTACGCCGATGGGTTGAGTGGCCGAGTCCCTGCCGCTTTGCTGGGCGCATTGCCCCCCGCTCTGAGGGCTGCGCTCAACGGCAAATCGAATGTCTTCGCGCTCGAGCTGCTGCAGAGCCTCGTGACGCCAACCATCACCCCTGGCACGACCTACTTTCAGGCCGGGCAGGGCATCTCCGACCATTACACGATGGACCAGGATTCGTACTCGATCTTCGGCAACCTCGACTACGACGTCAC
>JAYVVB010000415.1:0-15500 GCA_043787455.1 Rhizobacter sp. | reverse complement strand
TATGCAAGTCGAGGCAAATCACGTCGGGCTGGAAGTGCAATGCCATCTTCATGCCGGTATCTGCTTCGGCGGCCTCACGGACGGCCGTGAAGCCTTCATTTCGCAAGAGCGCCCGAAGCGTCGTGCGGGTCAACTGGTCGTCGTCGATCAGCAAGAGCTTGGTCTTCTTTGGCTCGGTCGCCGGCGAGGTAGCACTCATCGATCGGCTTTCAGCGCTAAGGCCCTTCATTGTCTCCTCTCGAAATCGCAGAGCTTGCCGATATGAGGGCGGTTCACCGCACTGATCGGGAAATCGATGGAGCGGCGCGTCACGACACTCGCTCGCAGGATCGCTGCGCAGCTCCCGTCGCGAGCACTTCTTCGCTCGGACAACAGATGAAACCACGCCAGATCGCGATCTTTCTGCTCGGCGAAATCGTCGTCATCATCGCGTTGACGCAGACTGCCCTGTCGCTCGCGCTGCCGACGTTCGCCGCTGACGTCAGAGGATCGGCGCTGGCCGCCCTCAACGCGGCGATGCTGGTCGCAATCGCTGCCCCATGGCTGTACTGGCGCTGCATGCACGCCTCGCATCTCGCCGCTTTGCCGCTTCGCTCCGCTGGCGTTGTCCTCGACAAGCCGGCAAACCATTCGAAGGAGCGGCGCCTCGCCTACGTCATCACGGCAGGTGCGCAAATTCTCGGGCTGGCATTGACAGCGGCAGTCGTGCATCTGGTCATGGCACGCACCGAGCTGAACGCACATGCGCAGTTCGATCGCCATGTCGAGCGGATCCAGAGCGAGATCAGCCGGCGCGCCGAATTGCCGATGTTCGGACTGAAGGGCGCGCGCGGCGTCTACGCGGCCAACCGGAGCATCAGCCGCGCTCAGTTTCGAGGCTATGTCGAGTCGCGCGATCTGCCCATCGAGTTTCCGGGGGTTCGCGGCTTCGGCTTCATCGAACGGGTGCAGCGCCAGGACCTGCAACGTTTTGTCGATATCCAGCGCGCCGACGGCGCACCGGAGTTCAGCGTCACGACCAGCGGCGATGCATCCGACTTGTACGTCATCAAGTACATCGATCCGTTTGCGCCGAACCTGGCCGCGTGGGGATTCGACGCGGGTGCGAAAGCGGTGTCGCGCGAAGCCATCGAGCGCGCAGTAGCCACAGGCGAACCTACCGCGAGCGGAAAGGTCAACTTGCTGCACGCCAAGGCGGCAACGCCAGGCTTTCTCTACTTCGTCCCGGTGTTTCGGCAGGGCACCGATCCGATCACCGCGCGCCAGCGACAGGCGGCGCTGGTCGGCGTGCTGTATGCGCCGATCGTGGCAGCCGACCTCTTCGCAGGTGTCGCGGCTGCGGGGGACGGAGCGGTGAGCTTCGACCTGCTGACCGGAGACGGCGCCGAAACGAACGAGCCCCTCTTCGCGTCCGATCTGCCGGACGCCGGAGTCGAGGGCACCGCCCGCCCTCTGTTCAAAGCTGTCCGGAGCCTGAGTATCGGCGGGCGCGTCCTGACGTTGCGAGCGCGCTCGACTCCGTCGTTCGAGACGGGGATCGACCGACGGGGAGCGCTCCTTGTCGGCGCGGGCGGCGCGCTCCTGAGCCTCCTTCTGGCGCTCGCCGTGTGGTCCCTCGCGGCGAGCCGGATGCGAGCGCAGACCCTGGCCGGGCGCATGACGAAGGAGCTGGAACGCCTGGCGCAAGTGGTCCGGCACACGTCCAACTCCGTGGCGATCTGCGACGCCGAGGGGCGCATCGTCTGGGTCAACGAAGGGTTCATTCACATCGCCGGATACAGCAGCGAAGAGGCACTGGGCAAGAGGCCAGTAGAGCTCCTGGGCTGTAGCAAGGCCGATCCTGCGGTACTCCAGCGGCTCGACTCGGCCGCTGCTGCGGGGGTGAGTTGCCGGGTCGAGATCATCAATCGCGCCAAGGATGGCCGTGAGTACTGGATCGACACCGAGGTCCAGCCGCTCCGTGACGCACTGGGTCGGATAACGGGCTTCATGGAGATCGGCAGCGACATCACCGAAAAGAAGGATGTCGCGCTGGAACTTGCTCGCCAGCGCGAGCGCTTCGACAACATCCTGAGCGGAACCCGGGTAGGAACCTGGGAGTGGAATCCCAAGACCGGAGCTACCGAGGTCAACGAACGCTGGGCCGCGATGCTCGGATACGCGCGCGCGGAGCTCGAGCCCGTCACAGCACGGACCCGGGTCGAGCTCATGCACCCCGACGACCGCCAGCGCTCTCGCGACGAGATGAGCCGACACCTGGCAGGCAAATCCGATCACCACGAATGCGAGATGAGGCTGCGCCACAAGCTCGGCCATTGGGTGTGGATCCTGTCGCGCGGCAGCATCATCCGGCGGGATGCCAACGGACAAGCCGAACTGATGGCGGGCACCCAGATGGACATCAGCGCACGCAAATCCGCGGAGGAGGACTTGCGACGCAACCATGCGACGCTGCAGGCGATATTGGAGAACCTCCCGTGCGGCTTGAGCGTGTTCGACGGCGAGCTTCGCATGCTGGCTCACAACAGCCAGTTTCGAACCCTTATCGACCTGCCCGACAGCCTTTTCGAGGGCGGCGCCATCTCCTTCGAGACCATCGTTCGCTTCAACGCCGAACGTGGCGAGTACGGCGAGGTCGACGTCGATACCACCGTTGCGCAGATCGTCGACCGTGCGCGCCACCCGACGGCGCTCCAGTTCGAACGAACCCGCCCCGATGGCCGCGCGCTCGACATCCGCGCCGCGCCAATACCCCTCGGCGGATTCGTGATGACGTATACCGATGTCTCCGATCGCAAGCGGGCCGAAGCGATCGTGCACGACAGCGAGCACCTGATGCGGCTGGTGACCGACAGCATCCCGGGCCGCATCGCCTACTGGGACCGCTCGCTGCGGCTCAAGTTCGCCAACATGGCGTTCTTCGAGCGCTTCGGCGGAACGCTCGCCGAATGCGCGGGCCGCCACTCGAGCGAGGTTCTCGGCCAAGAGCGCGTCGACGCGAACTTGGCAACGACGCAAGCGGCGATGCGCGGCGAAGCACAAAGCTTCGAGCGGGAGGAACGGCTGGCGTCCGGCGAAGTGGCCTACAGCCTGACCCACATGCTTCCCGACTGGCGCGACGGCAGCGTTGAAGGCGTGGTCACACTGACGCTGGACGTCGGTTCCGTCAAGCGTGCCGAGATCGAGCTGCGCCATCTCAACGGCGCCCTTGCCGTCGAGCGCGACCGTGCCGAGCAGGCCAGCGTAGCCAAGGGCCAGTTCCTGGCCAACATGAGCCACGAGATCCGCACGCCGATGAACGCCATCCTCGGCATGCTCAGGCTGTTGCAGAAGACGGCGTTGACGCCGCGTCAACTCGACTACGCGGGAAAGACCGAGCGCGCTGCCCACGCCTTGCTCCACCTCCTCAACGACATCCTGGATTTCTCCAAGGTCGAAGCCGGCAAGATGACCCTCGATCCGCGGCCGTTCACGCTCGACAGCGTGCTGCGCGACCTGTCGGTCATCTTGTCGTCCAACCTCGGCCAGAAGACGGTGGAGGTGTTGTTCGACATCGATTCCACCCTGCCCCGACGGTTCGTCGGCGACGACATGCGGCTGCAGCAGGTGCTGATCAACCTCGCCGGCAACGCCATCAAGTTCACGGCGTCCGGCGAAGTGGTCGTCGCGGTTCGTATGATCTCGCTGCAAGGCAAGGAATGCCGCCTCGAATTCTCCGTGCGGGATACCGGCATCGGCATTCCGCTGGAGCAGCGGGAACACATCTTCAGCGGTTTTTCCCAGGCGGAGGCGTCGACGACGCGCCGCTTCGGGGGAACGGGCCTGGGTCTGTCCATCTGCCAGCGTCTGGTCGCCCTCATGGGGGGCCGGATCGATGTCGAGAGCGTGCCGGGCCAGGGCAGCACGTTCCGGTTCGAGCTCGCTCTGCCGCTCGCCGAAGCTGCGGACCCGGTCGACGAGTGCGGACCGCAACGGGTGCTGATCGTCGACGACAACCCGACTGCGCGAACGGTCCTGGCCAACATGATCGAGTCGCTGGGCTGGAGCGCCGATCTGGCGTCCGGCGGAGAAGCAGCGATCGCGATGCTGCGCAACCGCATGGCGCAGGGCACACCGTACGAGGTCGTGTTCATCGATTGGCAGATGCCGGGCATGGACGGCTGGCAGACCGGGCAGCGCCTGCGCGAGATTGCCGGTTCGCAAGCGCCGATGCTTCTGATGGTCACCGCCCACGATCGCGAGAAGTTGGCCCAACGATCAATCGAGGATCAGGCATTGCTCAGCGGCTTCCTGATCAAGCCGGTCACCGCTTCGATGCTCCACGACGCGGTGATGGAAGCCAAAGGCGGTGCCGTAGTCGGCGCCGCCCCGAGCGGCAGGCAGCGGCTGTCCGGCCTGCGCTTGCTGGTGGTCGAGGACAACTTGAACAACCAGCAAGTGGCGCAGGAACTTCTCGAGGACGAGGGCGCACATGTCACCCTGGCCGGCGACGGCCAACAGGGCGTGGCTGCGGTTGCGTCGGCCGATCCGCCGTTCGATGCCGTCCTCATGGATGTGCAAATGCCGGTGATGGACGGCTACACGGCTGCGACCCAGATCCGCCAGCGCCTCGGCATGGTCGACCTGCCGATCATCGCGATGACCGCCAACGCGATGTCGAGCGATCGCGACGCCTGCCTCGCAGCGGGCATGAACGACCACGTCGGCAAGCCCTTCGACCTGGACCAACTCGTGGCTCTGCTGCTGCGCCATACGGGCCGAGCCGCCACCGGCTCTCTGCAGGTGCGATCGATCGACCGGCCGCCTGCACCGTCTCTGCCCTCCGCGCTCCTGGTTGCCGCCGAGCGCGGCGGAATCGATATCGATGCCGCGGTCGCCCGCCTGGGCGGACGCACCGACGTGTGGGCGCGTACCGCGCGGTCCTTCGCCGTTCAGCTCGAAACCCTTCCCGCCGAGTTCGCCCTGTTGCTCACGCAATCAAGCTGGCCCGAGGCGAGCAGAACGATGCACACCCTCAAGGGCGTTGCCGGCATGCTCGGCGCCACGCGACTGGCCACCTTGGCTTCGTCGGCGGAGCGGGCTTTTGACGCCGAGCCGATTGCCGGATCGGCCGCCTTGATCGAAGAGCAACTGTGCAGCGAGATCGAAGCCGCGCGAGCAAGTTTCACCGCGCTGCTGGAGCAGTATCAGGCCGAGAAACCACCGGCCGCATCGCCGTCGATCGACCGGGATCGGCCGTCGTTGCAGCGCCGGTTGGAGGCATTGATGATCTTGCTTTCGGATTCGGACATGGCCGCCACCGACCGCTTTGCGGAGCTGCAGGAGGCTCACGACTCGTGTTGGGCCGATGAATTGCAATTGCTCGGCGAGGCCGTGGCGGCTCTGGACTTCGAGCGCGCGCTCGTCGAATGCAAGAAGGTCATGGAGAACGTGGCGGCGGCATGATCGAATCCCCCGCCGCCGTCGGAGCCGCGCAACCCCGCAGCCGCGTGCTGGTCGTCGACGACCAGCCGGCCAACGTCCAGGCCCTGTACCAGGCGCTGACCGCGGACTATCAGGTTCTGTTCGCGACGAATGGCGAGCAAGCCCTCGCGCTATGCGATGCCAGGCGGCCCGACCTGGTCCTGCTCGATGTCGTCATGCCCGGAATCGACGGCTACGAGGTCTGCCGGCGTCTGAAGTCCGGTGCCAGCACCCAGACCATCCCGGTGATCTTCGTCACCTCGCACAGCGATGAGGCGGCTGAAACGCGCGGTCTCGGGGCCGGCGCCGTCGACTTCATCACCAAGCCCATCAACCCGGCTGTGGTGCGCGCCCGCGTGAGAACCCACCTGACGCTCAAGTCCCAAGCGGATCTCTTGCGCCAACTGGTCTTCATCGACGGGTTGACGGGCGTTGCCAACCGACGCTGCTTCGATGAACGGCTCTTGGCGGAATGGCAGCGCTCGCGACGCAACCAATCTTCTCTGTCTCTTGTGATCATCGACGTCGACTTCTTCAAGCGCTACAACGATCACTATGGACATCAAGCCGGCGACGACTGCCTTCGTCGAGTCGCCCAGACCGCGACAGCAGTGCTGAAGCGGCCGGCAGACATGCTGGCTCGCTACGGCGGCGAGGAGTTTGCCTGCATCCTTCCCGAGACCAGCGGCGAAGGCGCGTTCGAAGTCGCCGAACAGCTCGAGGCTTGCATTCGCACCGCGGCCATACCGCATGCCGACTCCGCAGTCGACGCCAATGTCACCGTCAGTATCGGCGTGGCGACGCGCAAGGGCGGCGGCGACACGATTGCGCAGTTACTGGGCGAAGCCGATCACCAGCTGTACAGGGCCAAGACCGAGGGACGCGGCCGGGTTTGCATCGAGTCGACGTAGCCTGCGAGAGTCATCAGACCTGCATGCTCATGATCTCGGTGTAGGCCTGCACGAGGCGGTTCCTCACCTGCAGCGTCGCCTGGAATCCGATCTGCGCCTTCTGCATCGCGACCATGGTCTGCTCGAGGCTCACCGTCGGGTTGTCGAGCGACACCGCCTGTTGCATGGCAGTGGCATCGTTCTGTGACTTGCTCACGGCACCGAGGGCCTGACCGAGCGCATGCTGGAAGCTGGCGGTGCCGGGCGCGGCCGGCGCGGAAGTCGCCAACGGCTGGCCGGTCGGCGTCATGCCGGCACGCGCCGCGGCCTGGGCGAAGTCGAACGGTTTCAGGGTGACGTCCATCGATAAAGCTCCGTGGCCTTGGGCCCGACCTTTGGCGTCATCGTAGTCAACGACGGGCGGCAGATGGTCTGGAACTGAGGCGGCTTTGTCGGGCTGTTCGCTGCATGGCAGAGAGGCCCCGTTTCGAATAATCGCTCCAGTTCGGCGCAACCCTGCACCCGACCGAAACCAGGCTTCCATGGACAACGCCGTCGCACTCAGTTCATCCCGCTCGCTCGCCGTGCCGACGACCTTCGCCGAGCGCGTCAGGGTGATGCCGGCGAACACCAAGCTCAAGTTCGGCGTCGGCCTCGCCGCGATCGCCGGCATCGTCGTCGCGCTGTCGATGAACGCCGGCCAGGGCGACTACAAGGTGCTCTACGCAGGCTTGTCGGACAAGGACGGCGGCGCCGTCGTCGCCCAGCTCGCGACCATGAACGTGCCCTACAAGGTCCAGGCTGGCAGCGGCGCGATCATGGTGCCGGCGATGCAGGTGCCCGACCTGAGACTGAAGCTCGCGACGGCCGGATTGCCGAAAGGCTCGGTCTCGGGCTACGAGCTGATGGACACGGCCCGCTTCGGCCAAACCCAGTTCCAGGAGCGACTCACGTTCCAGCGCGGCCTCGAGGGCGAGCTCACGCGCTCGATCACCTCGCTCGCTGCCGTACAGAACGCGCGCGTCCACCTCGCGCTGCCGAACCAGAACGGGTTCTTTCGCGAGCAGCAAAAGCCGAGCGCGTCGGTGCTCGTGAGCCTGCATCCCGGGCGCACGCTCGACCGGGCCCAGGTCGCGGGCATCGTCCACCTCGTCTCGTCGAGCGTGCCCGAGATGGACCCGAAGATGGTGACCGTGCTCGACCAGAGCGGGTCGCTTCTCACCGGCAGCGGCGACGCCGGCAAGTCGGCCGGGCTCGACGCGCAGCAGCTGCAATACATCAACCAGATCGAGAGCGGCCTCTCGAAGCGGATCTTCGAGCTGATCGAGCCGATCGTTGGCCACGACAACCTGCGCGCCAGCGTCGCCGCCGACGTCGACTTCACGCAGATCGAGGCCACCTCGGAGCAATTCAAGCCGAACCAGGGCGCCGACGCGACGATCGCGATCCGCAGCCAGCAGACCTCGGAGCAGAACGGCTCGGCCGGCGCGCTGCCGAGCGGCGTGCCCGGCGCGGCCTCGAACCAGCCGCCGGTCGCGGCGACCGCACCGCTCACCGGCGCGTCCCAGCCCCTGCAAGGCGCGCCTTCGGGTGGCGGCGCGACGGCCAACGGCCGGCGCGAGGCGGTGACCAACTACGAGGTCGACAAGACCGTACGCGTCACGCGCAACGCCAGCGGCACCGTCAAGCGCCTCAACGCCGCCGTCGTCGTCAACAACCGCCAGGTGACCGACGCGAAAGGCAAGACGACGCAGGTGCCGCTCACGGCCGAAGAGCTCGAAAAGCTCACGTCGCTCGTGAAGGAGAGCATCGGCTTCAACACCGACCGCGGCGACTCGGTCAAGGTGATCAACGCGCCGTTCAAGATCGAGACCATCACGCCGGTCGAGGTGCCCTTCTGGAAGCAGCCCGACACCCTCGACCTGGTGCGCGTGATCGCCTTGCCGGCGGTGCTCGGGCTGGTCGCGATCCTCGTCTTCTTCGGCCTCGTGCGGCCCGGAATGAAGGCGATGCTCGCCGCCACGCCGAGTGCAGCACGGACAGGATCGAACCTCGACACCGTCGAGAACGACGCGCCGGCGCTGCCGGCGCTGCCGGCGCCGGTGACCAACGAGAAGCTCGAGGAAGCGCGCCGGATGGCGCGCGACAACCCGGCGGCCGTCGCCGGCATCCTGCGCGGATGGGTCGAAGGCGAAGGCGCCGTTCCCGTCGCGCGCTGAGCCCGGACACCCGACACCATGGACGAAACCGGACTCGAGAACTCCGCGATCCTGCTGATGTCGCTCGGCGAGGAGTACGCCGCCGAGGTCCTGAAGCACCTGACGCCCAAGGAGGTCCAGGGCGTGGGCGAAATGATCGGCCGCTTCAAGACGATCCCGCGCTCGCGCATGACCACCGTGCTGGAGAAGTTCACCGCGACCGCTACCGGCCAGACCACGCTCGTCGGCGACACCAACGAATACGTGCGCTCGGTGCTGAAGAAGGCCCTCGGCGACGACAAGGCCAACCTGCTCATCGACCGCATCCTGCAGAACTCCGACGTCACCGGCATCGAGGGGCTGAAGTGGATGGACGCGAGCGCGGTCGCCGAGCTGCTGCGCAACGAGCACCCGCAGATCGTCGCCGCCGTCCTCGTCCACCTCGAGGTCGACCAGGCCTCGTCAGTGCTCAAGCTCTTCACCGAGCGCCATCGCAACGAGGTGCTGGTGCGGGTAGCGACGCTCGACGGCATCCAGCCGGCGGGCCTGAAGGACCTGAACGAGGTGATGTCGGCGCTGCTCACGGGCAACGACCGGATGCGGAAATCCTCGCTCGGCGGCGTCAAACCCGCGGCGGAGATGCTGAACCTGATGGGCGCGAGCGTCGAGACCTCGGCGCTCGACTTCATCCGCGACGCCGACAACGAGCTCGCCCAGCAGATCATGGACAACATGTTCAGCTTCGACGACCTGGTGAAGGTCGACGACAAGGGCATGCAGGCGCTGCTCAAGGAAGTGCAGACCGAGTCGCTCGTCATCGCGCTCAAGGCCGCGCCGGCGGAGCTGCGCGAGCTGGTGTTCAAGAACATGTCGACACGCGCGAGCGAGACGCTGAGAGAAGAGCTCGAGTCGCGCGGCCCGGTGCGCGTCAGCGAGGTCGAGAGCGAGCAGAAGGAAATCCTGAAGGTCGTTCGCCGCCTCGTCGACGAAGGCGTGATCGTGCTCGGAGGAGGCGGCGATGATGAGTTCGTCTAAGGCGAAGAGGAACGTCCCTCCGCCGCTCGGCTCGGCCGCGCACAAGGCCTCGGTCTATTCGCGCTTTATCCCGCGCGAGGAGCTGAGCTCGTTCGCCGCCTGGGCGCCGGGAAATCTCTCCGGCGCCGACAACCACTACGGCACCGGCGCCGAGGCCGCACCCGCGGCGGCCGAGGTCGATTCCGAGCAGGTCGCGGCCAAGCTGCGTCTGGCGCGCCAGACGGGTTACCAGGACGGCTACCGCGACGGCCTGGTCGCGCTCGAAGGCTTCAAGCAGGGCTTCGCGTCGCAGGTGACCCAGCAGATCGGCGTCCTCGTCGGCGCCGTCGGCGGCCAGCTCGACGCGCTCCAGCAGGAGATGGCCGAGGCGCTCGCCGCGACGGCCGTGAGCCTGGCGCGCCAGATCGTGCGCAGCGAGCTTGCGCAGCGGCCCGAGGCGGTCGCCTCCGTCGCCGCCGAAGCGGTCGAGACGCTGCTCCTGAACGCTCGCCACGTGACGCTGCGCGTCCATCCCGACGACTACACGCTCGTCGCCCAGGGCGCGGCCGACGTGCTCGCCGCGCGCGGCGCGCGTCTCATCGCCGACGCGTCGATCACGCGCGGCGGCTGTCGCGCCGAGTCGGACATCGGCATCGTCGACGCGAGCGTCGAGACGCGCTGGCTGCGCGCCACCTCGGCGCTCGGCCTCGAGTCGCCGTGGCCGACGCCTTCGGCCGAGCCGAAGCCATGACGACGGCCACCGACGCGGCGACGCCAACGTCGGCGCCCGCACCACCGGCGCCGCCCGCTGCGACGCTGGCCTGGCATCGCTACCTCGCCGACATGCAGGCCTTCGCCGCCGAGCCCCTGCCGCTCGAGACTCAAGGGCTCCTCGTCCGCGTCACCGGCCTCGTCCTCGAAGCCGCGGGCATCCGGGTCCCGGTCGGCTCGGTGTGCGACGTGCGCATGGCGGGCCAGCCGACGCTGCAGGCAGAGGTCGTGGGCTTCTCGGCCGACTGTGCCTACCTCATGCCGACCGGCGAAGTGCACGGCCTGGCGAGCGGCGCGCGCGTCGTGCCGCGACCTTCGCCCGGCGTGCCGATGAAGCTCGGCGTCGCCCGCCACCCGTGGCGCCGCCTCGAGGACCGTACGCTGCATCTGCCGGTGGGCGACGGCTTGCTCGGCCGCGTCGTCGACTCCCACGGCGTGCCGATGGACAAGAAAGGCCCGCTCGCCGACGTGCGCAACGAGCCGCTGACGCGCCGCCCGATCAACGCCATGGACCGCGACCCGGTGCGAACGCCCCTCGACACCGGCGTGCGCGCGATCAACACCATGCTCACCGTCGGCCGCGGCCAGCGCATCGGCCTCTTCGCAGGCACCGGCGTGGGCAAGAGCGTGCTGCTCGGCATGATGGCCCGATACACGGCTGCCGACGTGATCGTCGTCGGCCTCATCGGCGAGCGCGGCCGCGAAGTCAAGGAGTTCATCGAGAACATCCTCGGCAGAGAAGGCATAGCGCGCGCCGTTGTCGTCGCCGCGCCTGCCGACTCGCCCGCGCTCGTGCGCCTGCAGGGCGCCAACTACGCGACCGTGATCGCCGAGCACTTCCGCGACCGCGGCAAGAACGTGCTGCTGCTGATGGACTCGCTGACGCGCTACGCGATGGCGCAACGCGAGATCGCGCTCGCGATCGGCGAGCCGCCCGCGACCAAGGGCTATCCGCCGAGCTGCTTCGCCAAGCTGCCGCAGCTGGTCGAGCGCAGCGGCAACGGCAGGGCTCGGGATCAAGACGGCGGCGGTGGCTCGATCACCGCGTTCTACACCGTGCTCTCCGAAGGCGACGACCAGCAGGACCCGATCGCCGACGCCGCGCGAGGCATCCTCGACGGCCACATCGTGCTCTCGCGCGAGCTCGCCGAGAGCGGTCACTACCCGGCGATCGACATCGAGAAGTCGGTATCGCGGGTGATGGGCAACGTCGCCAGCGGACCGCACATCGACGCAGCGCGGCGCTTTCGCCAGCTGCACTCGCGCCACCAGAAGGCGCGCGACCTGATCCAGCTCGGCGCCTATGCCCCAGGCCACGACGCCGACCTCGACCTCGCCGTGCGCCTGCACCCGGCGATGGACGCGCTCCTGCAGCAGAACATGCACGTGCCCGCGTATCTCGAGGCGAGCCTGCAGCAGCTGCAGGCCGTGATCCATTCCTGATGTTTTCCTTCGATCCGATCCCATGAATGACCTCAACCCGCTCGTCGCCCTCCTCGCCCAAAGCGAGCGACAACGCGACCTCGCCGTCGCCGACCAGCTCAAGGCGCAGAACGACAGCGACGGCGCCGCAGCGCAGGTGGTGCAGCTGCGCGAATACCGGCGCGACTACGAAAAGCGCTGGAGCGCGGAGTTCTGCAAGGAAGGACAGATTCAGCTCGTCCTCTGCTACCAGGGCTTCATCGCCCGGCTGAACGAGGCGATCGAGCAGCAGACGCTCACCGCCGAGCTCGCCTCGGTGCGGCTCGAACAGGCGACCGTCACCGTGCGCGGCCACGAGCTCCAGCTCGCCTCGGTGCGTCGGCTCGTCGAGCGCCGCCTCGCCGAACGACGCGGCGAAGCCCAGCGCATCGACCAGAAGCAGACCGATGAGCTCGCAGCGCGCATGGCCTGGTCGCGCCTCGCTGCAACTCGCTCGAACGGAGCCTGAGCGACGCGATGCAGAACACGATTGCTCCGGTCGCACCGACGACGCCGACGCCACCGGTCGAGTCGCGGCCGTCGCCGAAATCGGCGAGCCCGCATGCGTTCGCGACTTTGCTCAAGCAAAGCCGGATCGTCGCGCCCGGCCCCGCGAAAGCCGCGCCGGTGAAGCCGGCAAAGAGCGACGGCTCGGTCGACACCGGAGCGCCGTCCGCGCCGGGCAAAGCCTCGTCGAACGCTGCCACGTCGGCCGCGGAGGCGCGTCGCGCGGACGACGCCAGATCGGACGCGCAACGCGTGGACACGCAGCGCGACGACAAGCGCACGGACGACAACGGCGCCGCGACCCAGCGCGACGACAAGGACAGCGCGACGTCGACCACCGACGCCACGGGCACCGGCGTGCCGCCGACGCACGGCCTCGTCGCGTTGCATCGCCTGGCCGCGACCACGGCGCAGAGCGGCTCGTCCGACAAGGCCGGTCGTGCGCCGCGCACCACGACGGCGAGCCTCGATGATCATGCTGTTGCCGACGCTGCGGGGAGCTCGGCGACACCGTCGGCCGGGACGCTCGCGCCGCGCGGCCCTGCAGACAGCGGACGCAAGGACGCGCCGTCGTCGATCGCTCGCCTCGGCGCCGGCACGAGCGACACGGGCGCGAGCCCGACCGCCGAGACAGCGCCGTCGATCGCGAAGACGATGCCGTTCGCGCCGAGCGAGCTGCGTACCGTGGCGACGCTGCCCGCGGCGGTCGCGGCGATGCCCGACTCCGCGCACGCGAGTCCGGCCGCACCGATCGATGCCACCGTCGCCACGCCGCTCACGTCGCCCGACTTCGCCCAGGCCTTCGCGGTCCAGGTGAGCGTGCTCGTGCAGGACGGCGTGCAGAGCGCCGAGCTGCATCTGAATCCGGCCGAGATGGGACCGGTGTCGGTGCACATCGTCGTCGACGGGACCCAGGCTCGAATCGATTTCGGCGCCGATGCGATGGCGACGCGGCAGGCGATCGAAGCCGGCATGCCCCAGCTCGCGAGCTCGCTGCGCGACGCCGGCATGACGCTCCAGGGCGGCGGTGTCTCCCAGCACTTGCGCGACCCGCATCGGCAAGCCCAGCCCGGTGACGGATCCGCCGCCTCGCGCGGGCTCTTTCGCAGCGACGACCCGCGTCCGGCGCCGGTCGTGCGCCAGCGCATCGTCGCGGCAGGCGGCGTCGACCTCTACGCCTAGCGTCGTCGCGCCGGGCGGCGACAAGCCCGGAAAAGTGCTCCTTTTCACCGCTTGGGCCGAGGCCCCGCTTTCCATAATTTCCCCATGAGCCCGTGGCTTGGCGCGACAGCGCAAGCCCCCGAGCCGATTGCATCCTGAAGGAAGGCCTGATGTCCGCTGCAGCCGCCGCCGCCGAGATCCCGCAAGACGCTCCGGTCCCGAAGAGCGGGAAGAAAAAGCTGATCCTGATCGGCATCGTCGTGCTGCTGGTACTCGCCATCGCGGGCGGCGGCGCGGCCTGGTGGCTGAAGAAGCGCGCCGCGCACGCGGCCGAGCTCGCCGCCGAGGAAGACGGCAGCGCCAAGGTCGCGGAAAAGAAGATCGACGTAAGTCATCCGCCGACCTTCCTGCCGCTCGATCCTTTCGTCGTCAACCTCGCCGACCGCGACGCCGACCGCTACGCCCAGATCGGCATCACGCTCGAGCTCGAGAGCCCGGCCTTTGCCGAGCAGGTGAAGGCGTTCATGCCGGCGGTGCGCAACGCGATCCTGATGGTGATCGCCCACAAGAACGCCCACGATCTGCTCGGCCGCGCGGGCAAGGAAGACCTGGCCGACGAGATCATGCGCGAGGCCTTGCGGCCGATGGGCCTCGAGATCGAGACGCCGGTACGGATCCGGGAGCCGGTTGCGGTCGCGGGCGCCATCGCCAAGGCCGAAACGGCAGAGGGGGCAGTGATGCCTGCCGCCTCGACGGCGGCGCCGATGGCCGCAGCGGCGGCGATGCATGGATCGGCCTCCGCGCCCGAATCGGCAGCGGCGGCAGCGGCTTCAGCGCCGGTCATGGCCGCGGCGCCCGCGTCGGCCGCCGCGTCGGGCGCGATCAGGGTCGCGGCCGCGACGGCGCCGCACACCGACAAGCCCAAGGCGCACGGCGATGCGGGAACGGGCCCGATCCACCACGTGCACTTCTCGAGCTTCATCATCCAATGAGCCGCGACGTCTCGAACGGCAAGTACGCCCTCAAGTTCGATCAACTGTTGGCCAGCTCGCAATCGAGCTGGATCGGAGAACACCATGCCTGACGACAACACTGCCCCGGTCCTCAGCGCCGACGAACAGCTCGCCGCCGACTGGGCCGCCGCCGCCGCGGAGACGCGCGGCGAGACCGCATCGGAGCTGCAGACGCCGGCCGAGCAGGTCAGCCCGGCGCCGTTCGCGAACTTCGCGCCGACTTCCGGCACGGCGGCGGGCAACGACATCAACATGATCCTCGACATCCCGGTGCAGCTCACCGTCGAGCTCGGGCGGACGCGGATCCCGATCAAGAACATCCTGCAGCTCGCGCAAGGCTCGGTCGTCGAGCTCGAGGCGATGGCCGGCGAGCCGATGGACGTGCTCGTCAACGGCTACCTAATCGCACAGGGCGAGGTCGTCGTCGTCAACGAGAAGTTCGGCATCCGCCTGACCGACATCGTCACGCCGAGCGAGCGCATGCGGCGCTTGTCGCGCGGCTGAGGAAATGAACCCCACGCTCTCTTCGTTCGCTGCCCCACGAGGGGGCGCGGCCGGCCTTGGGGCGGCCCGGCGCCCGGCCGGCGGCTCCAGCGACTGAACATGCCCAACGCACTTAGCTCCTTTCTCTGGTTCATCGCGATCGTCGCGCTGATCCCGATCACGCTTTGGTTTCTCAAGCGCACGCCGCTCGGCGGCGCGGGCAGCGCCGGCGTGATGAAGAGCGTCGCGGCGCTGCCGCTCTCGACGTCGCAGCGGATCGTCACGATCGAGGTCGGCAGCGGCGTCGAGAAGCGCTGGCTGGTGCTCGGCGTCACGCCATCGTCGATCACGACGCTGCACTCGATGGCGGCGCAGGACGTAGCCGCCGCGCCAAGTGTCGGCGCGCAACCCGTGCATCCGGCCTTCGCGCAGATCCTCGGCCGCTTTCGCCGCACCCCGGACGATTCGACCGATGCCCGCTGAGCGAATCGGCCTGGCCGCGCAGCGGCGCGCGGCCGAAGACATCGACACCCACTTCC
>JAYVVB010000414.1:0-3195 GCA_043787455.1 Rhizobacter sp. | reverse complement strand
TGCGCGTGCCGAGCGGCGTGAGCTACATGCTCGAGAACCGCAAGATGATGATGCGGCTCTTCCCCGAGCTCTTCAGCAGCCACCGGATCGCGCCGGTCGCCCACTACCCCGACCTGCTGCTCGAGACGCTGCGCTCGGTCGCGCCGGCGGCGGTGAGCGATCCGACCGTCGTCGTGCTCACTCCGGGCATGTACAACAGTGCTTACTTCGAGCACGCGTTCCTCGCCCAGCAGATGGGGATCGAGCTGGTCGAGGGCCAGGACTTGTTCGTCGACAACAACTTCGTCTACATGCGGACGACGCAGGGGCCGAAGCGGGTCGACGTCATCTATCGCCGAGTCGACGACGATTTCCTCGATCCGCTCGCCTTCCGCCCCGATTCCACGCTCGGCTGCGAAGGGCTGCTCTCGGCGTACCGGGCCGGCAACGTCACGCTCTCGAATGCCATCGGCACGGGCGTCGCCGACGACAAGTCGATATATCCCTTCGTGCCGAAGATGATCGAGTTCTATCTCGGCGAGAAGCCGATCTTGCAGAACGTGCCGACCTACGTCTGCCGCGAGGCCGACGACCTGGCCTACGTGCTCGACCATCTCGGCGAGCTCGTCGTCAAGGAAGTGCACGGCGCCGGCGGCTACGGCATGCTCGTCGGCCCGGCGTCGACCAAGGCCGAGATCGAGAACTTCCGCGTCGCCTTGAAGGGCGACCCGAAACGCTACATCGCCCAGCCGACGCTGGCCCTGTCGACCTGCCCGACCTTCGTCGAGAGCGGCATCGCGCCGCGGCATATCGATCTGCGTCCGTTCGTGCTGTCGGGCAAGACGGTGCAGATGGTGCCGGGTGGTCTGACACGGGTCGCCTTGAAGGAAGGGTCGCTGGTCGTCAATTCGTCTCAAGGCGGCGGCACGAAAGATACCTGGATCCTCGAAGCATGAACGCATACCCTCACCCCCTCCCTTTCCCGCACGCGGGAGAGGGCGTGCGCTGATGCTGTCGCGAACCGCCGACCACCTGTTCTGGATGGCGCGCTACATGGAGCGCGCCGAGAACACGGCGCGCATGCTCGACGTCAACTACCAGATGTCGCTCCTGCCGCAGTCCGAAGGCGCGGCCGAGCGCGGCTGGCGCGGGCTTCTCAGCATCAGCGAGCTCACCGGCGACTTCGCCAAGCGGGTCGGCGAGGTGACACCGAGGAGCGTCATCGACTACATGGTCGGCGATCCGGAGAACGGCTCGTCGATTCGCAGCTGCCTGATGGCGGCGCGCGAGAATGCGCGCGCCGTGCGCGGCACGCTCACGACCGAGGTCTGGGAAACCCAGAACCAGACCTGGCTCGAGTTCCAGCGCATGGTCGCCGACGATGCGTTCGAAAAAAGCCCGAGCGAAGCCTTCGAGTGGGTCAAGTTCCGCTCGCACCTCTCGCGCGGCGTCACCGTCGGCACCATGCTGCAGGACGAGGCCTTCCACTTCCTGCGCATCGGCAGCTTTCTCGAGCGCGCCGACAACACCGCGCGCATGCTCGACGTGAAGTTCCACTCCGTCGAGAACGAGTTCGTCGGCTACGGCCCTGGAGCGGCGGCGGCGCGCCTGCGCTACGGCATGAGCATGAGCGTCGGCCAGAGCCAGAGTCAAAGCCAGGACGGCGGCGGCAAGGACGTCGAGTTCGACTTCTATCACTGGTCGGCGGTGCTCCGCTCGGTGTCGGGCTTCGAGGTCTACCGCAAGGTCTATCGCAACGTGATCCGGCCCGAGCGCGTCGCCGAGCTGCTGATCCTCAGGCTCGACATGCCGCGCTCGCTCGCCGCGTGCATGCACGAGGTCGTCTCGAACCTGCAGCGCGTCGCAAACGAGCAGTCGAAGGACACGGTGCGCCTCGCCGGCCGGCTCGACGCCGACCTCCAGTACGGTCGCATCGACGAGATCCTCGCGACCGGACTGCACGCCTACCTGACCCAGTTCCTCGAACGGGTGAACGCGCTCGGCGCAGGCATCAGTCGCGATTTCCTGGTCCCCGTAGCGCCCTGAGATCGCATCGGCCGAAAATCGGCCGAGACACCGAAAGCTCCCGCATGTCGATCCACGTCGCGCTGAACCACGTCACGCACTACCACTACGACCGGCCGGTGATGCTCGGTCCGCAGACGGTGCGACTGCGTCCCGCGCCGCATTCGCGCACGAGGATCCTCAGCTACTCGATGAAGGTCGAGCCGAGCCAGCACTTCATCAACTGGCAGCAGGACCCGCAGGCGAACTACCTCGCCCGGCTCGTCTTTCCCGAGCGCACGAGCCACTTCCGCATCGAGGTCGACCTCGTCGCCGAGATGGCGGTGTTCAACCCGTTCGATTTCTTTCTCGAGCCGAGCGCCGAGCGCTTCCCGTTCACCTACGAGCCCGATCTGCTCGTCGAGCTCGCACCCTATCTGCGCAAGGCGCCGGCGACGCCGCTCTTCGCCGCGTACCTGGCGCGAGTCGACCGCAGCGAGAAGCCGACGAGCAGCTTCCTGGTCGACATCAACCAGGGCCTGCAGAAGGACATCGCCTACCTGATCCGCATGGAGCACGGCGTGCAGACGCCGGAGACGACGCTGCAGAACGCGAGCGGCTCGTGCCGCGACAGCGCCTGGCTGCTGGTGCAGCTGCTGCGTCACCTCGGGCTCGCGGCGCGCTTCGTCTCGGGCTACCTGATCCAGCTCAAGAGCGACGTGAAATCGCTCGACGGGCCGAGCGGCACGGAGGTCGACTTCACCGACCTGCACGCCTGGTGCGAGGTCTATCTGCCGGGCGCGGGCTGGATCGGGCTCGATCCGACCTCGGGCCTCTACGCCGGCGAAGGCCACATCCCGCTCGCCTGCTCGCCCGAGCCTTCGTCGGCGGCGCCGATCAGCGGTGAGCTCGAGCCGTGCCAGACGACTTTCGAGCACCACATGTCGGTGCAGCGCGTCTGGGAAGCGCCGCGCGTGACGATGCCCTACACCGACCTGCAGTGGGGAAGGGTCGACGAGCTCGGCAAGCACGTCGACGCCGACCTGCGGCGCATGGACGTGCGCCTGACGCAGGGCGGCGAGCCGACCTTCGTCTCGGTCGACGATCGCGAGGGCGGCGAGTGGAACACCGAGGCCATGGGTCCGACCAAGCGCGTCCTGAGCGTCGAGCTGATGGAACGCTTGCGCAAGCACTACGGCACCGGCGGCCTGG
>JAYVVB010000413.1:0-5045 GCA_043787455.1 Rhizobacter sp. | reverse complement strand
GCTCGAGGGCTTCGTCTCCAACAAGACCCGGCGCAAGTTCAAGGCGCGTCTGGCGTGGGACGCGAAGGAAGGCAAGGTCGTGTTCGCGTTCGAGCCGCGGCCGGTGCGCGTGCCGGTCGCGAAGAAGGGCGGTGCCCACGCTGCGCCGGCAGCATCGACCCCGGACGCCTCGGCGCAAGCGCCCGCAGCGACAGCATTCGCGAAGAAGCCCCCGGCGAAGAAGGTCGCTGCGAGGAAGAGCAGCGCCAGGAAAGTCGTGGCCAAGAAGGCGGCGGCGAAGAAAGCGGCATGACCGGGATCTCTCCCGACCCGGCCGATGGCCGCCGCGCTCACGACGCGGCGCCGTCCGACGCGCGTCGGACGGGCGAACGCCGAAACTGTTTGTCCTGACTGATGGAGTTGTCCGTGAACCGATCGTCGCTTCGAAGCCTCGTCCTCTCGTTGTCGCTCGCGTTCGCCGTGCCACTGCTCGCCTCGGCACAGGACAAGGTGAAGCCGCCGCGGCGATTGCCGCCTAACGCCTCGGAGACGTCGCACATTCCCGCCGGCGTCGATACCGGCTCGCCGGTCACCAGCGATGCGCTGCCGCTGGGAACCCCCGTGCCGCCCAATGCATCGGCTGGTCGGACCGAGCTGACGACGCGGTCGGCGGCGGCACGCGCAGCGGCGCGGCCGAAGTCGGCGACGAGCAGCGCAGACTGCACGAGGAAGCTGGCCCCGAACTCTGCATCGGCTGCGACCGCCGCCAGCTCGGCGCTTCCGCGCGGCGGCGCGACCCGCATCGACTGCTGAGCCCGCGCGGCGCCGCGTCACCGCTGCGCTGATCTTCGTTGGCGGACTCCCGGCTCGCGGTCTTCGGCGCCATCGGCGCCAACGCCGCGATCGCGGTGATGAAGTTCGTCGGCGCCGCGGCGACCGGCAGCTCGGCGATGCTTTCCGAGGGCATCCACTCGACGGTCGACACCTTCGACGGCGTGCTGCTGCTCGTCGGCATGCACCTGTCGGACCGGCCCGCCGACCAGCGCCATCCGTTCGGCTACGGCAAGGAGCTCTATTTCTGGAGCCTGATCGTCGCCGTGCTGATCTTCGGCGTCGGCGGCGGCGTGTCGATCTACGAGGGCGTGCTGCACCTCATCGATCCCAAGCCGCTCGAGGACGCGGGCTGGAGCTACGCGATCCTCGGCGTCGCGGCGTTGTTCGAGGGCACGAGCTTCGCCGTCGCACTGCGCCAGTTCAAGCGCTCGATCGGCGCCGAGCCGTTCTGGAAGTCGCTGCGCACGAGCAAGGACCCGACGCTCTATACCGTCATGGCCGAAGACGGTGCCGCGCTCGCCGGCCTCGCGGCGGCGGCGATCGGCATCTGGGGCAGCCATGCCTTGCAGGTGCCGGCCTTCGACGCCGGCGCGTCGATCGCCATCGGTCTGCTGCTCTGCGGCGTGTCGTCGCTGCTGATCTTCCAGTCGCGAAAATTGCTCGTCGGCGAAGGCGTCGGCGCCGAGATGGCCGAGGAGATCCGGCGCATCGCCCAGAGCGAGCCGGACGTCTACCGCGCCGGTTGGCCGCTCTCGATGCACCTCGGCCCCGACGACGTCCTGCTCGCGCTCGATGCCGAATTCCGCGACGGCGTGCCGGCCGAGGAGGTGTCGGGCGCAGTCAACCGGATCGAGCGGGCGATCCGCCAGCGCTTCCCGGAGATCGGCAGGATCTACATCGAGTCACGGGTCGTGAGCCGCGCCGATGCACGCCCGGAATCGGCGCTGGCCGAAGAGCCTTCGAAAAGCTAGACCTGGACGCCGATCGATGCCGTCGCGACCAGCTCGTTGAAGAGCGCGAGCGAGGCGTGGCCCGAGACCGCATACGGGTCGAGCACGGCGTTCTCCGAGTACTTCAGCACCAGCGCCGGGTTGAGCCGGCTCATGTTCACCTGGCCCATCGACCAGCTTGCGAAGCTGCGCTCGCCGATCTCCTCGTAGCTGAGCAGCACGACCTCGCTGTGGCGCGGGTCCTGGGCGATGTGGTTGTAGACCGCGCTCACCGCGCCGCGCCCGCCCTCGAGCACCTGCAGGAAGACGCGCGCGTTCGAGCAGAAGCAGAGCACGCCGGTGACGCCCGAGCGCGAGTTGTTCTCCTTCGACTGGCGCAGGATGGTCGCGAGCGCATCGGCGTCGACCGAGGCGGCCGCGCGGCTCGCGTACATGAGTCGGACCAGCATCGTGGGCTTTCTTCTCTCAGTCTTTCTTGGCGAGCAGCGACAGGAACTCGCGGCGCAGGTTCGAGTCCTTGAGGAAGGCGCCGCGCATGACGCTGTTGGTCATCATCGCCTGGTCGTCCTTGACGCCGCGCCACGCCATGCAGAAGTGATCGGCCTCCATCACGATCGCCAGGCCGTCGGGCTTGACGCGATCCTGCAGCTCGTTGGCGAGCATGGTCACGGCTTCTTCCTGAATCTGCGGCCGGCTCATGATCCAGTCGCAGATGCGCACGTATTTCGACAGGCCGATCAGGTTCGAGTGCTCGTTGGGCAAGAGGCCGATCCAGACCTTGCCGAGGATGGGGCAGAGGTGATGCGAGCACGCGCTTCGCACCTTGATCGGGCCGACGATCATCAGCTCGTTCAGGCGCGAGACGTTCGGGAACTCGGTCACCACTGGCGCGGCGGTGTAGCGGCCGGCAAAGACCTCGGTGATGAACATCTTGGCGACCCGCTTGGCGGTGTCGTTGGTGTTGTGGTCGCTCTCGGTGTCGATCACCAGCGCGCGCAACACGCCCTGCATCTGTTCGGCGACCTCGGCGCGCAACTCGTCGAGCTCGCCGTCCTCGACGAAGCCAGAGATGTTGTCGTTGGCGTGATAGCGGCAGCTCGAGCCGATCAGGCGATAGCGAATCCGGTCCGACGCCGGCAGCCGCGCGAGGTCGTCGTTGTCCTTGCGAAAGATCGGGGTGGGCTTGTCGCCGGCCATGGGGCACATCCGGGGGCGTCGAGGACGGGAGCGTACCGCACTCGTTCGCGCCCCCTTCGCGTCATAGACTTCCGCGGTGACCGCGCCTTCCTCGCCCGCCACGCTGTCGCTGGCGCGCCTCCTTGGTCACGCCGCGGACGCGGTCGCCGCCGTGCGCGCTGGCCGCTCGCTCAACGACGCGCTGGCGCGCTGCCCGGCCGCGGCCCGACCCGGCACCCAGGCGCTCGCCTTCCATGCCTTGCGCGGGCTCGGCGCGGCCGAGGTCGTGCGCCGGCAGCTCGCGCCGAAGACGCCGCCGCCGTTCACCGACGCGCTGCTGCTGACGGCGCTGACCCTGCTGTGGCCGGCCGACGCGCCGCCGTATCCGGACCACACGCTCGTCGACCAGGCGGTCGCGGCCATCCGCGCTCGTGCAACCTCGAGCGCCGGCTTCGTCAACGCCGTGCTGCGTCGCTTCCTGCGCGAGCGCGAAGCGCTCGTCGCCGCGGCGCTCGCCGATCCGCTGGCGCGCTTCAACCATCCGCTCTGGTGGCTCGACCGGCTGCGCGCGGACTGGCCGTCGAGGTGGGAGGCGATCGCCGACGCCGACAACCTGCATCCGCCGATGACCTTGCGCGTGAACGCCCGGCGCAGCAGCGCCGCGGCCTATGTCGAAAAGCTCGCCGAGGCGGGCATCGGCGCGCGTGTGCTCAGCGCCGGTGGCGCCGACGTGGAGGGCCTCGCGCCGAATGCCGCCGTGGTCCTCGACCGACCCGTGCCGGTGACCCTGCTGCCCGGCTTCGCCGACGGCGTCGTCTCGGTCCAGGACGTCTCGGCGCAGCGCGCCGCGCCGCTGCTTCTCGCCGAGCCGCGACCCGGACGGATGCGCGTTCTCGATGCCTGCGCCGCGCCCGGCGGCAAGACGGCGCACCTGCTCGAGCTCGCCGACCTCGATCTGATCGCGATCGACCGCGACCCGGCCCGGCTCGTACGCGTCGACGAGACCCTGGCCCGCCTCGGCCTCGCCGCCCGCACCCAGGCCGTCGACGCCGCCGAGCCCAGGGCGTGGTGGGATGGGCGGCCGTTCGACCGCATCCTCCTCGACGCGCCGTGCAGCGCCTCGGGCATCGTGCGCCGCCATCCCGACGTGCGCTGGCTGCGCCGCCCCGGCGACCTGATTACATTGGCCGCGACCCAGGCGCGGCTTCTCGACGCGCTCTGGCCGCTGCTCGCGCCGGGCGGTCGGCTTCTCTACGCCACGTGCTCGGTGTTCCGCGCCGAAGGCCAGGACCAGATCGACGCTTTTTTGCAACGACAGAACGACGCCGCCCCTGTCAGGCGCCCGCCTTCGCCGGGACAGCTGCTGCCTCTGGCCGACAATGACGACATGTCTTCGCCCTCTGCCGCTTCCGGCGTCGGCGACGGCTTCTTCCTCGCCCTGATCGAGAAACGTCCCGCCCTGCCAGAGATCTCCAGCCGATGACCCGCCTGCCGCCGCACGGCTCCCTGCGCCGCCGCAGCGTGCTACGCGCGCTCGGCGTCGCGGCGTCGCGGGCGGTCGTGCCGGCGGTCTGGATCGGTGCCGCGCTGGGCTCGGGGCCCGTGCTCGCCGCCGAGGCCGAGATCACCACCTTCGAGGCCATCCGCGACGAGGACGGCGTGTCGCTCAACTACGCCGTCGACTTCGAGCTCGGCAAAGCCGCCGAAGACGCATTGCTGAAGGCGGTGCCGCTCTTCTTCGTCGCCGAGGCCGAGATCTTCCGCGATCGCTGGTACTGGCGCGATCGCCGCGTCGCCCACACCGTGCGGGTCTGGAAGATCGTGCTGCAGCCGCTGACGTCGACGTACCGCGTCACGACGGTCGGCGGCTTGAGCCAGAACTACCCGACCCGCGCCGAGGCGATTGCCGCGATCAGCCGCAGCACGCGCTGGAGGATCGCCGAGCCAGGCCAGCTCGAGGACGGCGCCCATCACTACCTCGAGTTCAACTACCGGCTCGACACGACGCTCCTGCCGCGGCCGATGCAGATCGGCATCAGCGGCCAGCCCGACTGGCAGCTCGAGGTCAAGCGCACCCTGCGCATCAACTGATGGCCGCCCCGCGTT
>JAYVVB010000412.1:0-3513 GCA_043787455.1 Rhizobacter sp. | reverse complement strand
AGGACGGCGGCGCGAAGGAGCTGCAGCGCTTCATCGACGCCAACCAGCATCGCGTCGCCTACGACGCGGTCGACGCGCCGACGGTGCTCGTCGAGTACGCGCCCGAGCTGCGCGCGATCGAGGCCAACTGGCCGAAGATCAAGTTCCATGCCTTGCGCGAACACGCGGGGCTCGTGTTCCAGAAGCACCTCGAAGGGTGAAGCGATGTCGATCACCGGAGTTCGTCACGCCTTCGCGGTCGTTGCGCTCCTGCTGACGGCCGCAGGCGCGGCACACGCGCAGAGCGCGCCACGCGTCGCGACGGTCGCGGGCACCGTAGAGGGCGCGGCCGTCGATGGCGTGACGACCTTCCGCGGCATCCCGTACGCAGCCGCGCCCGTTGGCGATCTGCGCTGGCACGCACCCGAGCCCGCCGCGCCTTGGGACGGCGCGCGCCCCGCCACCGCGTTCGGCAAGGCATGCCCGCAGGACCGCGCGGTCTCGCTCGACCAGGCCGGCGACCCCGGCCCGACCTCCGAGGACTGCCTGACGCTCAACGTCTGGACGCCGCGCGCTGAGCCCGGCGACAAGCTGCCGGTGATGGTCTGGATTCACGGCGGCGCTCTCGTCATCGGCGCCGGCAGCCAGAACATGTTCGACGGCAAGGCGCTCGCGCGCCGCGGCGTTGTCGTGGTCACCTTCAACTACCGGCTCGGCGCACTCGGCTTTTTCTCGCACCCGGCACTCGACGCCGCCGCGCCCGGCGGCCCGGTGAACTTCGGCCTGCTCGATCAGATCGCCGCGCTGAAATGGGTGCGCGACAACATCGAGTCGTTCGGCGGCGATACCAAGAACGTGACGATCTTCGGCGAATCCGCCGGTGCCGAGAGCGTGCTTGCCCTGTACGCGTCGCCGCTCGCGCACGGCCTGTTCCAGCGCGGTATCGCGCAGAGCGCCTACGGCATCCCGAGCCACACGCGCCAGAAGGCGCGCACGGTGGGCGTCGCGGTCGCGAGCGCGCTCGGTCTGAAGGGTGCGACCGCGTCGCTCGCCGAGCTGCGCGCCCTGCCGGCCGACCGCTTCTTCGTCGTGAAGGACAAGGGCACGTCACTGGCACCGTCGTTCGTGGTCGGCGACGAGGCGTTGCCGGCGACGATCCTCTCGACCTTCCAGCGCCGCGGCGAAGCGGCGCTGCCGCTCGTCATCGGCAACAACAGCGACGAGGCGAGCGTCGCCGTCGCATTCGGCATCGATCCGGCGGCGCTCGTCGCGAAGCTCGGCGCCGCGCGGATCCTCGTCAAACCGCTCTATCCCGGCGTGACCGACGCATCGCAACTCGGCCGCGAGGTCGTGCGCGACGTCGTCTTCACGGCCTTCGCGCGCCGCATCGCCTACCTGCATTCGACGCGCGCACCGACCTGGCGCTACTACTTCAGCCGCGTGCCGACAAACCAGCGCGCGACGATGGCCGGCGTGCCGCACGGCGGCGAGATCGCCACGGTGTTCGGCATCGACGACGCCTGCGGATGCCTCGGCGCCCCGCTCAGCGCGGACGACCGCGCGTACTCGAAGCGAGTCGGCGACCTGTGGGTCGCGTTCGCGCGCGGCGCGATACCGGAGTCGCCCGACGTGCCAGCGTGGGCGCGCGACGGCCGCGTCGCCGCGCGCACGATGGAGTTCGGCGACGAGATCGTCTTACGCGAGGACTTCATGAAGTGGCGCCTCGACGCCTTCATCGGCACGCTGAACCTGATCGGCGGGCGCGCCGACCGGTGAACGCTGCGGCGCCGGCCCGCGCGTCAGTCGCGCTGCTTGTCCTTCTTGCCGTGGCCGTGGCCGCCGTCATCGTCGCGGTCGCCCTGGCGCTCGTCGTGCTTGTCGTGCTTGTCCCAGCCGCGGTGGCGGCCACGGTCCCAGCCCGGATGCTCGTACTCGTAGCGCTCACGCACCCACTCGTCGCGGACGAAGTAGACCGGTTGACCGCAAGCGTTGTAGCGCCCGCAGTATCGGCGCCAGTTCTGCTGCTCCCCCGTCGGCACGTAGATGTAAACCGGCTGCTGCTCGACGACGACACGCGGGGGCAGGATGATGACCGGCTCGGTGCGGTAGAGGGCAGGCCGCGGCACGTCGCCGATGTTGATCCGGCCGTAGACGCCCGGCTGGTTGATGCCGATCGAGACGCTGGTCTGCGCCGTGGCGTTGCCGAAGGCCCCTGCGGCGAGGACGAGGGCGAAAATAGTCTTCATGCGAGGCTCCTGGTTCGAGGATGAGAAGGTAACGTCCGGCCGACCTCCCGCGATGGCCGGGTTGTCCCCGGAACGGCCCACTTCGCCCACATTCGCACGGCAGGGCGCCACAGGCGTGCCAAAGAGGAGCGGCCCATGGACGTGAGCGCTCCGTCGGGCCGCAGTCGCCCCGGACTTTACCTCGACCTGATCCGCTGGGACCGCCCCGCCGGCACGCTGCTTCTGCTCTGGCCGACGCTCTCGGCGCTCTGGATCGCAGCCAGCGGCTTCCCGGGCTGGTATCTCGTCGTCGTCTTCGTGCTCGGCACCTTCCTCATGAGAAGTGCCGGCTGCGCCGCCAACGACGTCGTCGATCGCGACTTCGATCGTCACGTGAAGCGCACGGCATCCCGACCGGTGACGAGCGGCGCCGTCGGCGTCGGCGAGGCGCTGGCCGTCGGCGCAGCGCTCGCCCTCGCCGCGTTCGCGCTCGTGCTCACGGTCAACCTCGCCGCCGTGATCTGGAGCTTCGCGGCGTTCGCCGTCACGCTCGTCTATCCGTTCAGCAAGCGCTTCATGTCGATGCCCCAGGCCGTCCTCGGCGTCGCCTTCAGCTTCGGCATTCCGATGGCGTTCGCCGCCGTGCGCGGCGGCCACGGCTGGTCGCTCGAAAGCGTCGCCGGCGCCATGCCGGCGACGGCCTGGTGGCTTCTGCTCGGCAACCTGTTCTGGGTCCTCGCCTACGACACCGAGTACGCGATGGTCGATCGTGACGACGACCTGAAGATCGGCATCCGGACGTCGGCGATCACGCTCGGCCGCTTCGACGTCGCCGCCGTGATGGCGTTCTATGCGGTTTTCATCGTCGTCTGGGCGGTCGTCGGCGCGGGTCTCGGTTTCAGATGGCCGTATTTCGCCGGCCTCGTCGCTGCTGCGGCGATCTCGTTCTGGCACTACACGTTGATCAGGACTCGCACGCGCAACGGGTGCTTTCGCGCCTTTCGCCTCAACCACTGGGTCGGCTTCGCCGCCTTCGCCGGCGTCGTCGCCCAGTTTCTCCTGCGCTGAATCGGCTCGGCGAGAGCCGGGCTCAGAGCGACGCCAGCGTGTCGTCGAGCGCCTCGACCGCGAGGTCGATGTGTTCGCTCTCGACCACGAGGGGCGGCGCGAAGCGGACCACCGTGCCATGCGTGTCCTTGCTCAGCACACCGCGCTCGAGCAGGCCTTCGCAGACGCGCCGCGCGCTCGCGAACGCCGGGTCGATCTCGACGCCGATCAGAAGGCCCCGGCCGCGCACTTCCGTGATCGC
>JAYVVB010000411.1:0-16677 GCA_043787455.1 Rhizobacter sp. | reverse complement strand
CCAGCTGTAGGTGCCGACGAAGGCGATGTCGACGTCGCGGTCAGCGCGCGCCGACTCCGCGGCGACCGGATCGTGCGCCGGCTCGAACCAGGCGGCGCGGTGGCCGGCGCGCGTCCACTCGTCGAGCATGGAGCGAAAGTTGCCGACGCACAGGTCGTAGCCGCTCAGGTCGGCGCCGGCGAGCGGCGCGGCTCGCCAGCACACGGTGTGCTTGACGCAGCCGGGCAGCTTCCTGACGAAGCGCGAGTCGAAGATCAGCGGCGAGATGTTGTAGAGGACGTCGGAGCGGTGGTCCTCGATCTGCGCCAGCACGACCTCCTCGACCGTCGCGCAGCGGGGCACGCCGTGCTCCGCGCGCCAGGCCTCCTGGAGCGAGGCGGCGTCGGCGACGACGAGGCGCGCGCTCTCGTCGCCGTTCAGCACCGGCAGTAGCAGATGCGCGTTGCCGTAGCGGTCGTCGAGCAGGGCCGCGAGCTGTCCTGCGTAGGTCGTGTCCTTCGTCCCGGGAATGTTGCGTTCGAAGTGGCGCAGGTAGGGCTGGCCGAACGTGATCAGCTCGAACAGGCGCATCAGCGATGGCCGGCGAGAAACCGCGCTCCGGCGCCCGGGCGCGGCACGACCGGATGACGCAGCAGCCAGGCGACAACCGGCACGAGAGCCAGGCCGGCGGTCACCAGCGCGGCCGCGAACGACGCCGAGGCGACGTAGATCGCGGCGAACAGCATCGAGGCCAGGATCGGGACCGAGGCGCTGGTCTTGCCGAGGCCGTAGGCGTACAGGTCGACGAGCCGGGCGACGATGCCCAGGCCGAGCGAGGAGAGGGCGACGCCCACGAAGCCGAAGTCGGCCCACGAGTCGGCGATGAAGACGGCGTTGAAGCTCGCCCCTTCCGACTCGTGCAGCGTCGCGACGACGAGCGAGGAGCCGACGTATTCGCCGGTGCCGATCAGCGCGTGCAGCCAGCGAAAGCCGAGGCCGTAGAGGAAGTCGATCTGGCCCGGGTAGACGGCGAAGTAGTCCTCGAGCGTCTCCTGAGGCGCCTCGATGATGCGGCGATAGAAGTAGCCGAAGAGGTCGATGAGGTCGATGCCCGGAAACGCCGCGAGCGAGAGCGGGATCATCGCCAGCAGGAACACCGTTGTCGCGCCGAACAGGGTGCGTAACTTCAGCCGGTTGGAGCGGATCAGCCAGTAGGCCAGGCACATCTGCAGCAGATAGATGGCGGCGGGCGATTTCTGCAGCGTCGCCAGCTTGGCGAGCAGGACGATGACGAAGGCGCACGCGAACGCGACCCGGGCGCGCCTCGTCTTCGACCGCGCCGCCTCGCACAGCAGCACCATCGACAGGAACGGCGCGATCGTGAGGACGAGGATATTGACGAGATAGAAGCGCGAGCCGCCCTCGTCCTGCCGGAACTGCGCCTGGTCCTCGAGCAGCCCGCCGCTGCCGTAGTAGACCGTCACCTTGCCGAGCTGGCCCTCGACGACGAGGTCGATGGCCAGGAGCAGGAGGACGATGATCGCGACCGGCCGGAAGAGGCTCCCCGGCGCAAACCCCGGCCGCAGCGCCTGGCCGTTCCACGACGCCGACGCGCGCCGGGCGGCGACGAACTCGCGCGGGAGGAGCCAGCGCGGCAGCTCCAGCCCCGCGAGCAGGCAGAGCCACATCAGCATCAGCGCGAGGGTGATCGTCGGATGCAGCTCCTGGTTCAGCTCGCGCTCGTACTGGAAGAAGAGATGCGCCGGACCGTAGATGAGCAGCAGCGTCGTCAGGACGAGCATCGCGCAGCCGACGCGCAGGCCGACGCGGCGCCACAGGTAGAACGCGACGACGACGAGGGTGCACAGGTAGACGAAGTCGAGAGAAGTCACGGTCGAAGGACGAGCGGGGCGGTTCGCGGGGCTCAGGGGCGGGCGACGTCGCGCACGCGGGCGGCGATGAGCTCGACCGTGTCGCTGGTCAGCGACCCGCAGATCGGCAGGCTGAGGATGCGGCCGGCGGCGCGCTCGGTGACCGGAAAGCTGCCCGACGGCCGGTTCAGCGACGCGAGCGCCGGCTGCAGGTGCAGCGGCAGCGGATAGTGGATGCCGGTGGCGACACCATGGCCGCGCAGGTGCTCGGCGACCTCGTCCCGGTTGCCGACCTCGATCACCAGCAGATGGCGCGCGGACTCCGCGCCTTCGGTCGTCTGCACCAGCGTCGCGCCCGAGCCTTCGAGCAATTCGGCGTAGAGCGCGGCGTGGGCCCGGCGCGTCCGCGTCCACTGGGCGAGGTGACGCAGCTTTACCGACAGCACCGCCGCCTGAATCCCGTCCATGCGGTTGTTGGCGCCCATCACGTCGTGCTCGTACTTGCCCATGCGGCCGTGGTCGAGGAGCTTCCGGATCGTCGCGCCGACCGCGGCGCTGCGCGAGAACACGAAGCCGGCGTCCCCGTACGCGCCGAGGTTCTTGCCGGGATAGAAGCTGAAGGTGCCGGCGTCGCCGATCGTGCCGGCGAAGCGGCCGCGGTAGGTGGCGAGATGGGCCTGCGCCGCATCCTCGACGACGATCAGGCCATGGCGCCCGGCGACCGCCATCACCGCGTCCATGTCGCACGGGTTGCCGTAGAGATGCACAGGCAGGATCGCGCGGGTCTTCGCCGTCACCGCGGCCTCGATGGCCCTGCCGTCGATGCCGTGGGTGCGCGGGTTGATGTCGACGAACACCGGCGTCGCGCCGACCCGGACGATCGCCTCGACGGTCGCGAAGAACGTGTTCGGCACTGTGATCACTTCGTCACCGGCGCCCACGCCCAGCGCCTGCAACGCGAGCTCGATCGCCGCTGTGCCGTTGCTGCAGCCGACGCCGTGGCGCGCGCCGTGCACGGCGCAGAACTCGGCCTCGAACTGCTTGACGAACGGGCCCTGGATGAAGGCCTGCGACTCGATCACGTGCTCGATCGCGGCGCCGACCTCGTCCTTGAGGGCGGCGTACTGTGCCGCCAGGTCGACGAACGGGATCGCCAGCATTGCGACGGCGCTCTTCATTGCACGACCGGCTGCGGCACGACCTTGACGTAGATCGACGAGCCCCAGCCCGGCAGCTGTCGGCCCACTTCGAAGAACGCGTCTGCGATCGTCCGGTCGAGCTTGTCCATCTGCGCGTTCGAGAGCGGCTTCAGCATGAACGTGCCGTGGGTCGAAACCTCGAGACCGGCGGCCGAGATGTCGGCGAGCAGCGTGCCCAGGGTGTAGACGCGGCGGTGGCCCTGAGCGTGATCGGTCTCGTTGAGGTCGGTGAGCTCGCCGAGCACGCCCATCTTTTGGCCGATGCGGCGATGCAACGACTCGGCGTTCGGCACCATCACAAAGAGGCAGCCGCCCAGCTTGCAGTGGCGCGCCGCCTTCTGAATCACCTCGACCGGGTTGATGACGTGCTCGAGAATGAACGAGAGCAGCACAACGTCGAACTTCTCGTTCACGTCGAAGTCCTCGATGAGCGAGCACGCGTACTCCACGTTCTCGACGCCGGCCAGGCGCTGGCGGGCGCGGTCGATCAGTTCGCGCGAGCCGTCGACGCAAACGATGCGCTCGTAGAACGGGTGCAGCGACTCGGCCATGTAGCAGTCGGCGCTGGCGAAGTCGAGGACGGTGTTGCCGGGGCAGTTCTCGAGGATGGTCGTGACGCGGTACTTCGTCATGTAGCCGTTGAAGCCGTCGCGCATGCTGAAGTTCTCGGCGATCGCGTCGAGCCGCTCGCGCTCCTGCTCGGTTCTAGACGGGACTGACATGTTCGATTTCCTCCAGGGACAGTTCGCTGATCGACCCGACGATCGCGTCGGGTGCGGTGGGTTCGATGAAACGGCGGCTGCGCAGCCCGCTCAGGACGCCGACGGTGACGAAGCCCGAGGCCTTGCCGTCGACGATGTCCTGCGGCGAGTCGCTGACCGCCACGATGCGGGCGCCGGCCGGCGCGCCTGCGCGGATGGCGGGGTGCAGGGTCTCCTTGCCGGCGCCTGGAACCGGCGTGAGCACGCGCGAGAAGCATTTCGTCAGGTGCAGGTCGGCAAGCTGGCGATCGAGTGCGGCGCGGACCTTGCGCTTCGTGGCGAGTACGGCGCGGGCCGGACCGACGCGGTGCAGGAGCTCGAACGCGCCGGGCAGCACGCGATCGATCGCGAGATAGCGCGGATCCTCGAGCAGGCCGAGCCGCTCGTTCGCGTAGGCCGCGGCGTCGTGCGCATCGAGTCCGCACCCGCGCGCGATGTCGGTCTCGGGCGTCTTCTCGCGCTTCTTCGCCCAGTAGTCGGGGTCGGGCCGCGCGCCGCGGGCGGCGAGCAGGTCGGCGTGGATGCGCAAGTAGCGCGCCTCCACGTTGATCAGCGTGCCGTCGAGATCGAAGAGCCAGACACTAGGCATGGTCGAGTCGGCCGATCCGGGCCTGCAGCGCCGCCGCGACGGCCTCGATCTCGGCGACCGTGGTGAGTCGCGGCAGGACGTCCATGCCGCGGATCCAGGCCAGTCCGTCGGGCAGCGGGTTGATGCGCTTCGGCAGGTCGACCGGCTCGCCGAAGGCGGTCTTCACGAAGATGTGCGGCATGTTGAGGCCGGCGGCCGTGAAGAACTGGTGCGTCGTGAAGAAGCGGCCCGAGTTGATCTCGGTCGGGTTGGGTACGCCGTGCTTGTCGTAGGTGAGGTCGACGCCGTAGATGCCGTCGGGCGCGGCGTCGATGGTCTTGATGCAGCGGATGGCAAGCTCGTCGAGAGCCGAGTCGCTGACCGTGACGCCGGTGCCGGTGATGCCGGTGACGCCGGAAGGGCTGCGGTTCGAGAATTCCCAGTAGAGTCGCTTGCGACCCTGGGCGACGATCAGCTTGCCGCCCTTCCAGATCGACTGCCACGTAATCGTCTCTTCCTGCAGGCATTCGGCAGCTGAAAAGTCGCCCCAGCCCTTGTGGAAATCGATCCACAGGCGTGCGGTGTCGAAGTCGTCGGTCGGCAGCGATCCCTTGCCGGCCGAGCCGGAGATGGCGCGCACCCAGAGCTTGGGGCCAAAGTCCTTGAAGGCCCGGCGCAGGTCTTCGGGATCGTTGAGGATCGTCGTCTCGGGCACGGTGATGCCGTTCCGGCGCCAGACCTCGAACGACTTGTACTTGTCCTCACAGATCACGACGGTCTCGTGGCGCGGCAGCAGCGTGCGTGTGCCGAGCGTCTCGCGGCTGCCGGAGATGGCAAGCATCTCCTCGCTCATCTGCACGTGGAGGAAGTCGGGACGCGTCTCGGCGATGATCTCGCGCAGCACGTCGAAATAGCGCGGATGGCTCACCTTCGGCACGAGGAAGCGCTGGTCGACCTCGGCGCGCTGCAGGGTGTACTTGTTGGCGTCGACGCCGATCAGGTGGTACGGCTCGGGCGCCGAGCGGAGCGAGCGCGAGAAGCCCGTGGCGGGGCTGCCGCCGGCAGCGGTGACGAGGATCCGCTTCATGCGCCGACCCTTTCGGCGACCACCGCCGCTTCGCCGAGCCGACAGTGACGCGGCTCGAACGGCAGCGTCACTTCCTTGCCGCTCTCTATCGATTCGTAGATCGCCGTGATGAGCTCGAGCGAGCGCCGGCCGGCGACGCCGTCGACCGCGGGCGGCAGGCCGTCGCGCAGCGACGCGACAACGCTCTCGAGGAAGCGGACGTGGCCGAGGCCATAGACGTTCGGCGGGTTTTCGCTCAGGCGCGCCAGCATCTCGGCGCCTGCGCCTTCGGGGTCGTCGGCGAACTTCCAGGTGCGCAGCTGGTTGACCGCGAAGCCGGCGATCTCCACCGAACCCTTTTCGCCGATGATCGAAATCGATCCCTCGAGGTCGGCCGGCCGCACTGCGGTCGTCGCCTCGATGGTGCCGAGCGCGCCGTTCCTGAACTTGACCAGGACGACGCCGGTGTCCTCGGCCTCGATCCGGGCCGAGGCGTTCGACGCCTTCGCGAACACCGACTCGACGTCGCCCATCATCCACTCGAGCAGGTCGACGTGGTGGCTCGCTTGGTTCGCGAACACGCCGCCGTCGTGGGCCCAGGTGCCGCGCCACGCGTCCTGGTCGTAGTAGGACTGCGGCCGGCACCAGCGCACGCGCACGCTGCCGAGGATGAGCTTGCCGAAGCGGCCGGCCTCGAGCGCGCGGCGCAGCTCACGCACCGGCAGGTTGAAGCGGTTCTGCTTGACGATGAAGAGCTTGACGCCGTTTTCTTCGCCCGCGGCGATCATCCGGTCGGCGTCGGCGAGGCGAAGCGCCATCGGCTTCTCGACGACGACGTGCTTGCCGTGGCGTGCCACCGAGATGCTGTGTTCGGCGTGCGCGCCGCTCGGCGTGAGCACGCACACGACGTCGATGCGCTCGCCGGAGCTCGTCATCATCTCGTCGAGTGACCTGAAGGCCGCGACGCCGTGCCTGTCTGCGAAGTCCCTGGCGCGGCCAGCATCGGTGTCGCACACGGCGACGAGCCTGGCGCCCGCCACCTGTCCGGCGCCGAGGACGTCGGCATGGCGCTTGGCGATTCGGCCGCAGCCGAGCAAGGCGAAATGGATCATGGTGATCTGTGCAGGTGGGCGTGGGTGGGACAAATCAGGGCTTGCCGAATCCCGGCGCGGGCCGGGCGCGCAGCAGGAAGAAAGGCAGTGCGAGTCCCCTCGCGTAGAGCCTGAGGCTGGTGCGGATCGACTCCGAGAACATCGCGACGACGAGGTTCGCGCTGAACCCCGTGATCAGCGAGGCGAGGGCGGCGCCGAACGCGCCGTAGCGCGGGATCAGGAGCAGGTTCATGGCGACGTTGATGGCGATCGCGACGAGGTCGACGTACATAGAGTCGGCCTGCCGGTTGCGGGCCACGAGCCAGCGGCCGCGGGCCACGCCGAAGAAGACGAAGGCGGCCATCCAGGCCTGCACCGCGAGCACCGGCGCGGCGGCCGCGAAGGCGCTGCCGTAGACGAGCTGCACCAGCCAGCCCGACGCGAGCGAGGTACACGCGGCGAGCAGGATGCCGGCCCAGCCCATCGCGCCGAAGAGGAGGGCGGTGCGGCGATCGTCGGCGGCGACGTCGGGGTTGCCAGAGCGCGCCGAGACCATCATCGGGAAAAGCGCGGTCATCAGTGCTACGGGAACGAAATACCAGAGCTCGGTCAGGCGCACCGCAGCCGAGAAGATGCCGACCTCGCGATAGCCCGAGAGGTTGGCGACCATCACCTGGTCGATCCGCATGTAGAGCAGGATGGCCATCGCCGAGACCAGCATCGGCGTCGCGTCCTTCAGCATCGACCGAGCGAGCGCGGGCTCGACGCGCCAGGCGGCGGGATTGCCGGCGTCGCGGCGGTAGAGCGCGAAGAGGAACAACGCGGCGAGGGCGATCTCGGCGCTGCTCGCGAGCAGGAGCTGCTCGAGGCCGGCATGGCCGAGGATGAGCACGACCTTGAAGAGCGCCGAGGCGAAGAACGCGGCGTTGCGGGCGTACACCGCGTACTTCATTCGGTGGCAAGACTGGAACCAGCATTCGACGACGTCGGCCGACTGGAAGATCAGCACCAGCCCGGCGGCTGCCGCCAGGCCGATCGATTCCGGCGAGACGAGCGCGAACGCGATCAGCATCGCCGCGTAGGCGACCGAGCCGCCGCCGAGCTTCAGCGCCAGCGAGGTGCCGAGGATGCACGGCGCGTCGTCGGGCCGGTCGACGAGGTTGCGGATCGCGACGACGTCGAGGCCCAGCGTGGCGACGCCGGAGAAGATCGAGACGAAGGCGAGCACGTAGTTCATGCGCCCGAATTCGGTCGTGCCGAGATAGCGTGCCAGCCACGCGATCAGAAACACGTTCGCGCCGGCGCGCAGGACCCGGTCGCCGACGAGCCAGCCGGTGTTGCGCGCGACGCGGGCCGCGACAGACGGGCTGAGCGCGTGGCGCTCGAGCAGTCGCGTCAGGGCGGCGGGCATCTGCATGGTGTCGACGTCGGCTCAGCGACGGCCGATGCCGACGTACTCGAAGCCGTAACGGCGCACGACGACGGGGTCGTAGATGTTGCGGCCGTCGAAGACCACCGGCTGGCGCATGATCGATTTCATGTGCTCGAAGTCGGGGCTGCAGAACTCGTTCCACTCGGTGACAACGACGAGCGCGTCGGCACCCTCGACGGCAGCCATCGCCTGCGTCGAGTAGACGAGGCCCTCCGGCGTGCCGATCGCGCGTCGCGCCGACTCGGTGGCGACCGGATCGAAGGCGTGAACCGTGGCACCGCGGCGCAGGAGCTCGTCGATCACGATCAGGCTCGGCGCTTCGCGCATGTCGTCGGTCTTGGGCTTGAACGCGAGGCCCCAGAGCGCGAAGACGTGGCCGGCGAGGTCGCTGCCGAAGCGCGCCTCGATCTTGTCGATCAGCACCTGCTTTTGCGCCTGGTTCGCCGTCTCGACCGCCTGCAGGACCCGAAGCGGCCGGTCGTTGTCGCCCGCCGTGCGCAGCAGCGCCCGCACGTCCTTCGGGAAACACGAGCCGCCGTAGCCGCAGCCGGAATATAGGAAGTGATGGCCGATGCGCTCGTCGCTGCCGATGCCGCGGCGCACGGCGTCGATGTCGGCGCCGACTTTTTCGGCCAGGAGCGCGAGCTCGTTCATGAAGCTGATGCGCGTGGCGAGCATCGCATTGGCCGCGTACTTGGTGAGCTCGGCCGAGCGGATGTCCATCACCAGCAGCTTGGGATGGTTGCGCTCGAACGGCGCGTAGAGCTCGCGCATGACTTGCACGGCGGCTTCGCTATCGGCGCCGATGACGATCCGGTCGGGCCGCGCGAAGTCCTCGATCGCCGCGCCTTCCTTCAGGAACTCGGGGTTCGAGACGACGTGGAATTCGTGTGTCGCGCCGCGCGCCTTGAGCTCCTCGGCGACCGCGGCGCGCACCTGCTCGGCCGTGCCGACCGGCACCGTGCTCTTGTCGACGACGACGCGAAAGCCGTCCATATAGCGACCGATGTTGCGGGCCGCCGCGAGCACGTGCTTAAGATCAGCCGAGCCGTCCTCGTCGGGCGGCGTGCCGACGGCGATGAACTGCAGCGTGCCGTGCAGGGCGGCCTCGCGCGGGTCGGACGTGAAGCGCAACCGCCCGTCTGCGACGTTCCTCTTGATCATCTCGCCCAGGCCCGGCTCGTGGATCGGCACCCCGCCGCCGTTAAGGACAGCGATGCGCTCCGCGTCGAGGTCGAGGCAGAGTACGTTGTTGCCGACGTGCGCCAGGCACGCACCACTCACCAGGCCGACGTAGCCGGCACCGATCACCGTGATCTTCAAGGCAGCCTCGCGTTCATTCGTTGTAGTCGTAGGCCTGGAAGCCCGCCTGCTTCACCAGGCTATCGCGGCGCGCGGCGTCGAAGTCGGAAGCGACCATCTCGCGCACCAGCGCGGCCAGCGTGATCTTCGGCGTCCAGCCCAGCTTGGTCTTCGCCTTCGAGGCGTCGCCCAGCAGCGTTTCGACTTCGGTCGGCCGGAAGTAGCGCGAGTCGACCTTGACGATGACGTCGCCCGGCCGGCACTTCGCCTTCGTGCCGTCGACGGCGCTCACCGTGCCAATTTCTTGCTCGCCTTCGCCACTGAAGGCGAGCGTGATGCCGAGCTCGGCCGCCGCCATCTCGACAAAGCGTCGCACGCTCACCTGCACGCCCGTGGCGATGACGAAGTCCTCGGGCTGGTCCTGCTGCAGCATCAGCCACTGCATCTCGACGTAATCCTTCGCATGGCCCCAGTCGCGCAGGGCCGACAGGTTGCCGAGGTAGAGGCAGTCCTGCAGGCCGAGGGCGATGCGCGCCAGCGCGCGCGTGATCTTCCGCGTCACGAAGGTCTCGCCGCGCACCGGGCTCTCGTGGTTGAAGAGGATGCCGTTGCACGCGTACAGGCCGTAGGCCTCGCGGTAGTTGACCGTGATCCAGTAGGCGTAGAGCTTGGCGACGGCATAGGGGCTGCGCGGATAGAACGGCGTCTTCTCGGTCTGCGGCGATTCCTGCACCAAGCCGTAGAGCTCCGACGTGCTCGCCTGGTAAAAGCGCGTCTTCTTCTCGAGGCCGAGGATGCGGATCGCCTCGAGGATGCGCAGCGTGCCGATGCCGTCGGCGTTGCCTGTGTACTCGGGCGTCTCGAAGCTCACCGCGACGTGGCTCATAGCCGCGAGGTTGTAGATTTCGTCGGGCTGCACCTGCTGGATGATGCGGATCAGGTTGGTGGAGTCGGTGAGGTCGCCGTAGTGCAGCTTGAAGCGCTGGTGATCGACGTGCGGGTCCTGGTAGAGGTGGTCGATGCGGTCGGTGTTGAAGAGCGACGCGCGGCGCTTCACGCCATGCACTTCGTAGCCCTTGCCGAGCAGCAGCTCCGACAGATAGGCGCCGTCTTGGCCGGTCACGCCGGTGATCAGGGCAATCTTCTTCGCAGTCATGTCATCAGCGCTCAGGTTCGGTCAGCGGTCGCGGCGTCGCGCGCGAGCGGCGCGGCGGCGTAGGCCTTGGTGATGCCGTCGCGCAGCGATGTGCGGGCGTGCCAGCCGAGAGCGGCAAGGCGGCCGACGTCGAGGAGCTTTTGCGGCGTGCCGTCGGGCTTGGTCGGGTCGTAGACGACGCGGCCGTGAAAGCCGACGACGTCCATCACCAGTGCGACGAGCTCGGCGATCGTCAGGTCGATGCCGGTGCCGATGTTGATGAGCCCCGGCGTCGCGCGGTCGCTGTCTCCGCGCTCCATCAGGAAAACGCAGGCATCGGCAAGATCGTCGACGTAGAGGAACTCGCGCCGCGGCGCGCCGCTGCCCCAGACGACGAACTCGTCGTCGCCGCGTCGCTTGGCCTCGTGCGCCTTCCTAATCAGCGCCGGCAGGACATGGCTCGTCTCGAGGTCGTAGTTGTCCGCGGGGCCGTAGAGGTTGGTCGGCATCGCGCTCACGTAGCGGCGGCCGTACTGCGCGTTGAACGCCTCGCACAGCTTCAGCCCGGCGATCTTGGCAATCGCGTACGGCTCGTTCGTGGGCTCGAGCGGGCCGGTGAGGAGATATTCCTCCTTGATCGGCTGCGCGCAGTCGCGCGGATAGATGCAGCTCGAGCCGAGGAACATCAGCCGCTCGACGCCGGCGTCGTGGGCGGCGCGAATGAGGTTCGTCTCGATCGCCAGGTTCTCGTAGAGGAAGTCGGCGCGCAGCGTGTTGTTGGCGTGGATGCCGCCGACGCGGGCCGCGGCGATGAAGACGTAGTCGGGCCGCTCGTGGCTCATGAAGTCGCGCACCGCGACCTGCTCGAGCAGGTCAAGCTCGCCATGCGTGCGCAGCAGGAGCTGCGAGTAGTCGCCGGCGCGCAGGCGCCGCACTAGGGCCGAGCCGACCATGCCGCGGTGACCGGCGACGAAGATGCGGGCGTCTTTCTTCAAGATCTCAGCTCCGCCCGTAGTTGTCTTCGAACCTGACGATGTCGTCCTCTCCCAGATACGACCCCGACTGCACCTCGATGATCTCGAGCGGCATCTTTCCCGGGTTGGCGAGACGGTGCGTCTGGCCGAGCGGGATATAGGTGCTCTGGTTCTCGCTCAGCACCGTCACCGCGGTGCCGTTGGTGACCTCGGCCGTGCCGGAGACGACGATCCAGTGCTCGGCGCGGTGGTGATGCATCTGCAGGCTGAGGCGCGCGCCGGGCTTGACCAGGATGCGCTTGACCTGGAAGCGCGGCCCCTGGTCGACGCTCTCGTACCAGCCCCATGGCCGGTTTACGCGGCGATGCGTGCTCGCTTCGCTCCGGCCGCCGCCGGCGAGCGCCGCGACCATCTCCTTCACCGCCGGGCTCTTCGAGCGATGCGCGACCAGCACCGCGTCGGCCGTCTCGACCACGGTGACGTCGTCGAGACCGATCACGCCGACGAGGCGGCTGGTCGCGTGGACGAGCGTGTTGCGCGAATCGCGCACGAGCACGTCGCCGCGGGTCGCGTTGCCGTCGCGGTCGCGCACTCCCACCTGCCAGACCGCGTCCCACGCGCCGAGGTCGCTCCAGCCGGCGTCGAGCGCCACCATCCGGATCACGGCGCCGGAATCGGCGCGGCTGGCCGGCTCCATCACGGCGTAGTCGATGCTCTCGGCCGGGATCGCGGCGAAGGCGGCGGCGTCGAATCTGAGGAACGCGGCGTCGGCCTGGGCCGTGCGGAATGCGACCTCGCTGGCCGCGAAGATGTCGGCGCGATAGCGCGCCAGCGCGTCGAGCCAGGTGCTCGCGCGCAGCACGAACATGCCGCTGTTCCAGAAGTAGCCGCCGTCGGCGAGATAGTGCTTGGCGGTGGCGAGGTCGGGCTTCTCGACGAAGGCGGCGACGCGCAGCGCCGCAGCATGGCCCTCGGCGGTTGTGTCGGCACGGATGTAGCCGTAGCCCGTGTCGGGCCGCTCGGGACGGATGCCGAGGACGACGATGCTGCCGTCGCTGGCAACGCGCACGGCCTGGCGCAGCGCCGCGGTGAACGCCTCCGGAATGCCGATCGCGTGATCGGCCGGAGTGACGACGAGGATCGGGTCGCTTCCCGCGGGCGCGGAGCGCCTCGCTTCCATCGCCGCCAGCGCCAGTGCCGGCGCGGTGTTGCGGCCCGAGGGCTCGAGCAGCACCCGCGCCGGCTCGATGCCGACCTGGCGCAGCTGCTCGATGACGGTGAAGCGATGCTCTTCGTTGGCGACGACGCAAGGCGCCTGCACCGCGATGCCGGCGGCGCCGATGGCAGCGACGCGAAGGGCGGCCTGCTGGAACAGGGTCGCGTCGTTGTCGCCGACGCCGAGCGAGAGATATTGCTTGGGATGGAGCGCGCGGCTCAGCGGCCAGAGCCGTGTGCCGCTGCCCCCGGCAAGGATCACCGGAACGACGACGAGTACCTCATCGCTCACGGCTGCGTGCCTCCTTGATTCGCGAGGTCCTTGCGCAGGGCCGAGATCTGCGAGCGCAGCGCCACGTACTCGCGCTCCTTGCGCGCAAGAAAGGCCTGCGTCAGCTGCAGCCGCTGGCGGATGCCTGCAGGAGTGAGCACGTAGAGATAGCCGAGCTTGCGATCATTGCGCTGGAAGTTCTGCGCCTTGACCCAGCCCTTGGCGAGCAGCGCCTTCAGCAGGTAGTGGGTCTTGCCGAGGCTGACGCCGAGCTCGCGCGCGAGCTGGCGCTGCGAATACTCGGGATGCTCCTCGAGCAGACGAAGCAGGGCCACGGCGCTGTCTTGGTCGGAGGCAGAGGAATCGGGGTGCAACGAAGGGACTCGGTGTTCAATGGCTGAACGCAGGAGTGTACCGCCTCATCTCAGGGGCTCCGCCCGGGGCCGGGCGGAACATTTCGACGGCTATCGCTTGGGCGCGGCTTCGGCGAGCAGTGGTGCCGCGGCGTCCTTGGTGGAGAGGACGAACGGCACGCCGACGTCCGGCCAGGCGATCGCAAGCGCCGGATCGTTCCAGCGCACGCTCACCTCGGCCGAAGGCGCGTAGTAGTCGGTCGTCTTGTAGAGGAAGTCGGCGCTGTCGCTCAGGACCAGAAAGCCGTGCGCCAACCCCGCCGGAATCCACATCTGGCGATGGTTCTCGGCGCTCAGCTCGACGCCGACCCAGCGCCGGTACGTCGGGCTCTCGGGGTTCACGTCGGCGGCGACGTCGAAGACCCGGCCGCTCGTCACCCGCACGAGCTTGCCCTGCGCGTGCGGCGCGAGCTGGCGGTGCATGCCGCGCAGCACGCCGCGGGCCGAGCGCGAATGGTTGTCCTGGACGAAGCTCACCGGCCGGCCGACGGCCGCGTCGAAGGCCTGCTGGTTGAAGCTCTCGAAGAAGAAGCCGCGCGCGTCGCCGAACACCTTCGGTTCGAGGATCAGCACGCCTTCGATGGCGGTCTCCGTCACCTGCATCAGAAGACCTGCGAGTTGGCGATCTGGAGCAGGTACTGCCCGTAGCCGTTCTTCAGCATCGATTGCGCTGTCGCGAGCAGCTGGTCGCGATCGATCCAGCCGGCGCGAAACGCGACTTCCTCGGGGCACGCGACCTTCAGCCCCTGGCGCTTCTCCAGCGTGGCGATGAACTGGCCGGCCTCGAGCAGGCTGTCGTGCGTGCCGGTGTCGAGCCAGGCGTAGCCGCGACCCAAGACCTCGACGTGGAGCTCACCGCGCCCCAGGTAGTGGGCGTTGACGTCGGTGATCTCGAGCTCGCCGCGCGGCGAAGGCTTGATCGAGGCGGCCACGTCGCACACGTCGGTGTCGTAGAAGTAGAGGCCCGTGACCGCGTAGTTGCTCTTCGGCGCCTTCGGCTTTTCCTCGATGCTCAGCGCCCGTCGCCGCTCGTCGAAGGCGACGACGCCGTAGCGCTCCGGATCGTGGACGTGATAGGCGAACACCGACGCGCCGCCCGGCCGCGCCTGCGCCGACTCGAGCATGCCCTGCAGGTCGTGGCCGTAGAAGATGTTGTCGCCGAGGACCAGCGCGCTCGGATGGCCGGCGACGAAATCGCGGCCGAGAATGAACGCCTGGGCCAGGCCGTCGGGACTCGGCTGGACGCAGTACGAGAGCTCGATGCCCCACTGCGAGCCGTCGCCGAGCAAAGCCTGGAAGCGCGGCGTGTCCTGCGGCGTGCTGATGACGAGGATCTCGCGAATGCCCGCGAGCATCAGCGTGCTGAGCGGGTAGTAGACCATCGGCTTGTCGTACACCGGCAGCAACTGCTTGCTCACCGCCAGCGTCGCCGGATGGAGCCGGCTGCCCGAGCCGCCGGCCAGGATGATTCCCTTGCGTCTCGAGGCCACGGTCACGAGCTTTCCTTCGCCACGAGCACTTCGTTCAGCATGCGGTCCACTCCTGCTTGCCAGGTCGGCAATGAAAGGTCGAAAGCCTCGCGGAGCTTCTTCGTATCGAGGCGGGAATTCTTGGGCCGGGTCGCGGCCTGCGGATAGGCCGACGTCCGGATCGCGTTGACCCCTTCGGGCGCGACGCGGAGCGCCTCGCCGCGCGCGCGGGCGAAGTCGATCACGTAGCGGGCATAGCCGTGCCAGCTGGTCTCGCCCGCAGCGACCAGGTGGTACGTGCCCGACAGCTCAGGCCGCGCCGCGGCGATGCGAAAGGCGTGCGCGGTGATGTCGGCGAGCAGCTCGGCGCCGGTCGGCGCGCCGACCTGGTCGTCGATGACGTTGATGGCGTCGCGCGTGCGGGCGAGCCGGAGCATGATCTTGGCGAAGTTGTCGCCGCGCGCGCCGAAGACCCAGCTGGTGCGAAAGATCAGGTGGCGGCAGCCGCTCTCGCGGATCAGCCTCTCGCTCTCGGCCTTGCTGCGGCCGTAGACGCTGAGCGGCGCGGTCGGCGCGTCTTCGGTCCACGGCGCGCTGCCGCTGCCGTCGAAGACGTAGTCGGTGCTGTAGTGGACGAGCCAGGCCTTCCTCGCCACCGCGGCACGCGCCATCGTGCCGACGGCCGCGGCATTGATCGCGTGGACGAGCTCGGGCTCGGCTTCGGCCTTGTCGACCGCGGTGTGGGCGGCGGCATTGACGATCAACGCCGGATCGGCGCGTGCGATCAATGCCGTGATTGCGTCAGGGTCGAGGAAGTCGGGGCGCCACGGCGGCGCGCTGTCGATGTCGACCGCGACCACTTCGCCGAGTACGGCGAGCGAGCGTTGCAGCTCCCAGCCGACCTGGCCGTTCTTGCCGAAGAGCAGGATCTTCACGCCGAGCGACGTTCGTAGTTCGCGGCCACCCAGTCGCGGTAGGTGCCGGTCTGCACCCGCTCGACCCACGCTGAATTGTCGAGGTACCAGAGCACGGTCTTGCGCAGGCCCGTCTCGAAGGTCTCGGCCGGGCGCCAGCCGAGCTCTCGCTCGATCTTGCTGGCGTCGATCGCGTAGCGGCGATCGTGGCCGGGACGGTCGGTGACGTGCGTGACCAGCCGCGTGTACGAGCCGTCCGGGTGCGCCTTCAATTCGTCGAGCAGGCCGCACACCGCGTGGACGATGTCGAGGTTCGGCTTCTCGTTCCAGCCGCCGACGTTGTAGGTCTCGCCGACGCGGCCGCGCGCGAGCACCTCGCGGATCGCCGAGCAGTGGTCCTTCACGTAGAGCCAGTCGCGCACCTGCTGGCCGTCGCCGTAGACCGGCAGGGGCTTGCCGGCCAGGGCGTTGACGATCATCAGCGGGATCAGCTTCTCGGGGAAGTGGAACGGGCCGTAGTTGTTGCTGCAGTTGGTGGTGAGCACCGGCAGGCCGTAGGTGTGATGCCAGGCGCGCACGAGGTGATCGCTCGCCGCCTTGCTCGCCGAATAGGGGCTGTTCGGCTCGTAGGTGTCGGATTCGCAGAAAGCCGGGTCGGTATTCGAGAGCGAGCCGTAGACCTCGTCGGTCGAGACGTGGAGGAAGCGGAACGCCGCCTTGTCGTCGACCGGCAGCGCTGACCAGTGGGCGCGCGCCGCCTCGAGCAGCGTGAACGTACCCTGCACGTTGGTGCGGACGAATTCGGCCGGGCCTTGGATGCTGCGATCGACGTGGCTCTCGGCGGCGAAATGGATGACGGCGCGCGGCCGATGCGCGGCGAAGAGCGAATCGAGCAGCGGCCGATCGCAGATGTCGCCATGGACGAAGACGTGGCGCGGGTCGCCCTTCAGCGTCGCCAGGTTCTCGGTGTTGCCCGCGTAGGTGAGGGCGTCGAGATTCAGCACCGGCTCGTCGCTT
>JAYVVB010000410.1:0-2855 GCA_043787455.1 Rhizobacter sp. | reverse complement strand
GAGCGGTTGAAGACGAGCATCGAACGCGCGAACCGCTACCGAGAGGCCGGCGCGCACTGCCTCTTCGTGCCCGGCGCCGTCGATCGCGCCACGCTGAAGACGCTGGTGGCCGAGATCGTCGGTCCGATCAACGTCCTCGCGATGCCGGGCTGCCCGCCCCTCGCCGAGCTGGAAGCGCTCGGCGTGCGCCGCGTCAGCGAAGGCTCGGGGCCGATGCGGGCGAGCCTCATGCTCGTGCGGCGCATCGCGCGCGAGCTCCTCGACAGCGGCACCTACACACGCTTCCACGGCGACGCGATCCCGTACGACGAGGCCAACGCCCTCTTCGGCCATCCCGTCGAAGGAACTCGGCCGTGAAGTTCCGCGCCGCCGTGCTAAATCGCGTCGGCGCGCCGATGACCGTCGACACGCTCGAGATGGCGCCGCTCCGGCCCGGCGACGTGCTCGTGCGCCTGCGCGCGAGCGGCCTTTGCCATACCGACCTCGAGGTGATCAAGGGCGCGCTCGCGTACCCGCTGCCGATCGTGCTCGGGCACGAGGGCGCGGGCATCGTCGAGGCCGTCGGCAGCGCCGTGACGCAGGTGCGCGAAGGCGATCACGTCATCTGCTCGTGGAACCCGCACTGCGGCCACTGCTTCTACTGCGAGCGCGGTGTGCCGATCCTGTGCGAGCCGTACAAGCGGCACGAGCCGAACGGGCTGCTGCTCGACGGCACATCGCGGATGAGTCGCGACGGCGTGCCTGTGCACCACTATTTCGTCACTTCGACCCATGCCGAGTACACCGTCGTGCCCGAGTCGGGCGCGATCGCGATCGCGAAGGAGATGCCATTAGACCGCGCCTGCATCATCGGCTGCGGCGTGATGACCGGCATCGGCGCCGCAGTGCGAAAGGCCAAGGTCGCACCCGGGTCGGCCGTGCTCGTGATCGGCTGCGGCGCCGTCGGCCTCAACGTGCTGCAGGGCGCGCGCCTGGCCGGTGCGGCGCGGATCATCGCCGGCGACGTCGGCCCGGCGCGCCTCGCCCGCGCGCGCCAGTTCGGCGCCACCGAAGCCGTCGACGTGACCGGCGCAACGGCGCTCGACGAGATCCGCGCACTCACCGCCGGCCGCGGCGCCGACTACGTGTTCGAGGCCGCCGGCCACGAGCAGGCGTTTCGCCTCGCGGTGGAGGCCGTACGGCCGGCCGGCGAAGTCGTGTGGCTCGGCAAGATCAACGTCGACGCCGAGGTCGCGTTCCGCTGGGGCTCGCTGATGGGCGAGAAGCGCATCGTGCGGTCGAGCTACGGCGACGCGATCCCGAAGCGCGACTTCCCGTGGATCGTCGAGAACTACCTCGCCGGCAAGGTGATGCTCGACGAGCTCATCACGCGGCGGATCACGCTGGACGAGATCAACGACGGCTTCCGCGACCTCGCGGACGGCGTCGGCACGCGCACGGTCATCGAGATGCCGTGAGCCATCCGCCGCTGGCGCCGGGCCACGTCGACGCACCGCATCGCACGTTCGCGCTCGGCAACCTGCGGCTCGAGTCGGGCGAGACGATCGTCGACTACCGGCAGTCGTTCGTCGTCCACGGGGCGCTGAACGCCGAGCGCTCGAACGCCGTCCTCGTCTGCCCAGCGCTGACGGCGACGCACCACCGGCTCGACTTTCTGATCGGCGCCGGCAAGGCGCTCGACCCGGCGCGCTGGTGCATCGTCGCCGCCGATCCGGTCGGCAACGGCCTGTCGACCTCGCCTTCCAATTCGACGGCGCAGCCGGGCATGCGCTTCCCGCGCTTCGCGCTGCGCGACATGATCGCGGCCCAGCATCGACTGCTCGTCGAGCACCTGGGCATCGAGCGCCTGCATGCCGTGGTCGGAGCGTCGATGGGCGGCATGCAGGCGCTGCAGTGGGCGACGAGCGTTCCGACATCCATGAGCCGCATCGTCGCCATGACGCCCATGGCACGCACGTCTCCCTGGGCGGCGCTCGTCACCGAGACCGCGCGCTCGTGCCTGCTCGCCGATCCGGCGTGGCACGGCGACGGCTTCGGGGCGCGGCCCAAGCGCGGCTGGCGCGCTTACACCGGGCTCATGAACGCCCTCCTCATGCGCACGCCCGACGCACTCTCGTCCATTCGCGACGCCGCCGAGGCGCAGCGCTGGTTCGACGACCTCGTCGCCCAGCAGGAGCAGGTCGCCTTCGATGCCCACGACTACCTCTACCAGTCGTGGGCCTACGACGCGCACGATGTCGGCACGACGCCGGGGTTCGGCGGCGACACCGAGGCAGCGCTCGGCTCGATCATGGCGCGCACGCTGATCCTCGCGCCATCGCTCGACCTCTTCAATCCCGCGACGGCCGCTCGCGACGCGGCGGCTTCGATCGCGGGGACGCGGTTCGTCGAAATCCCGTCGGCCCTCGGTCACCTCGCGGCGACCAGCACGAGTACCGCCGACGCCGACTTCCTCAACAGCATCATCGGCGAGTTCCTCGGCTGAGCAAGAACGGGTCGCTCAGCGGCCGCGCGCCACGAGCAGCGCTTGCGCGACCTCGACGAAGCCGCGACCACGATCGAGCGAGGTCACGTAGGCCGGCCAGTGACGCAGGCGGTCGGCGAAGTCGACGATGTTGGCGACACCGACCGAGAGCGCGAACGCCTGGAACATCGCCTCGTCGTTGGTCGAGTCGCCGACGTAGAGCCAGAGCCCGCGCTCGGCGTCGAGATCGCGGCCGAAGAGGCGGCGCGCGATCCAGGTCGCGCCGGTGAGCTTGCTGTGGGCGCCGAACCAGCCGTTGATGTGAATCGAGCTCGTCGTCGTGCTCATGCCTTCGTCGAGCATGATGGCGCGCACGCGCTGGATGCCGGCG
>JAYVVB010000409.1:0-2792 GCA_043787455.1 Rhizobacter sp. | reverse complement strand
CCACGAGCCTATCCTGTCTTTCGCGCATGCCCACTATCGCAAACTTTTTCCAAAGCGTCAGCCGGAGAGCTCGTTCGGGGCCGTTTCGCCACAGCGAGTTCGAGCAGGAGTTCACGACTGCGTTCCGATCGGCTGGCGTTCGGTTCGTCTATGTCGCTTCGCTCCTCGTGGCTGCTTCGATGACGTGCTTCATCATCATCGGGCTCGCCGACGGCAAGAGCGTCTGGGACAGCCCCCAACCGACTCGGATCGCTCTCTCTCTCATTTTGTTGGCCTTTGCCATCTTCAGCCAAAGGAACAAGGCCTACTTTCTGGCGAACTACGAAATATTCGCCAGCATGATCATTGTGGTGGGGGTATGCACTGAGCGATACGTTGCGTTCAAGGGCAGCGCGACCGACTCGGTACCGATGCTGTATTGGACGCTGACGTCCTCGTCGGTCTTGGTAACCATCGTGATCTTCGGCTTCATGCGTCTCGGACCGAGAACCACCATCCTATTGGCGGGGCTCAATGTCGGCGGCGCGATTCTGGCTGCTTCGCTGGGTCCCGGCGACATGCGGCTCATCTACCGCATGACCGTACACATCTGTGCCGCAAACGTGGCGTGCTATGCGCTTTACAGACTGGTCATCGGTCGCGAGAGAAAGCTTTTCTTGCAGAGCAAACGGGCCAAGAACATCACTGAGTTGCGACGTGCGAGGGATCAGGCTGAAGCGGCGAGCCGCGCCAAATCGGCCTTCCTCGCCAACATGAGCCACGAGATCCGTACGCCTATGAACGGCATCATCGGCTCGCTCGCGCTGCTCGACTCCACCGACTCGCCTGAGCGCCGGGGCACGCTGATCCACGTCGCACGACAGGCCGCCGACGGTCTGCTCGAGACGCTCAACGAGATCCTCGACTTCGCCAAGCTCGACGCGAAGGGCGGAGAGGCGATTCACATGGCACCCATCGACGTGCGCCGGGTCTGCCAGATCGCCGTGCAGACGTTCCAGGCCAACGCGACGGCCAAAGGCATTTCGCTTCGCTTCGATCCGGCGCGCTATGCGGGCGACCTCGCGATGGTCCAGGGCGACGAGGAGAAGCTGCGCCGGATCGTCATGAACCTGGTCAGCAACGCGATCAAGTTCACCTCAGCAGGCGGCGTCACGCTTCGGCTGCGCGGTGCGCGCGTGCCGGGCGGGGTCAAGCTCGTCATCCGCATCGCCGATACCGGCATCGGCATCGCTAGCGACAAGATCCCGCTCCTGTTCGAGCCCTTCTTCCAGGTCGAGTCGGGCATGTCGCGCAGCTACGGCGGGACGGGCCTGGGCCTGGCCATCTCGCGCCAGCTCGCCCATGCGATGGGCGGCAGCGTGCGGGTCAAGAGCGCGGTCGGGCGCGGCAGTGTCTTCACGATCCGGCTGTTGCTGGCCGAGTGCGCCGAGCGCGCCGCGCCGGAGCGGGTCGATCGACCGCCGGCGCACGGCGCGCTCGCGGCGGCCTGCGGCAAGACGGTGCTTCTCGTCGAAGACAACGCCGTCAATGCGTTCATTTCGGCGGCATCTCTGGAAAGCATGGGCGTTGCCTCCGTCCATGCCGTCGACGGCACGGTGGCGGTCGACCTCTACCGCAAGCGCCGCTTCGACGCCGTGCTGATGGACTGCGAAATGCCGGTGATGGACGGCTTCGCTGCCACGCGACTCATCCGCGAGTATGAGGCGTGCACGGGCGCTCGACGGACGCCGATCATCGCGCTCACCGCCAATGCGCTCACGGGTGATCGCGAGCATTGCCTGGCGCAGGGCATGGACGACTATCTGAGCAAGCCGATCGAGCTGCGTCAACTGAGCGCTCTCATCGCCAAGTGGCTCGGCAGCGAGCCTGTGGCGGAATACGCCGAGTCCGCGCCCTTCGACGCCGAGTTGGCGTTCGGCGCGGCGAGCGCGGCGCAGCGACCCAAAACGGCAGAGGCTCGTCGCGGGCGCTAAAGCAGCGCGTACGTCGTCGTCGCATGCGCTGCGAGCCGGCCGTCGGCGGTCTTGAACTCGACCTCGCCATACGACAGGGTCTTGCCCAGCCGCAGCACCCGGGCGACGACCGTGACGCTCGCGGTGTCGCGCGGCACCGGCCGGAGGAAGCTCGCCTGCAGCTGAACCGTCGTCATCGGCTTGAACTCGCCGAGCTCGGCGATCATCGCCAGCAGCATCGCCGTATCGGCCGCGGCCAGGATCGCCTGGCCGCAGAGCACGCCGCCGCCGTGGACGAGCTCGGCGGCGATCGGCAGGGCGAGCGTCACGGCGCCGGGCTCGACCGACTCGATCACGAGCCCCAGGCGCTTGACGTACTCGGCGCCCAACCGGTCGAACGTTTCCTGCAAGACCCTTGCGTCCATCGGCACTGTTCTTCCTCCCCGATCGATTCTAGGCAGCCGTCGCGTTGATAATCTTGCGGTTTTGACGGAGCAAGCGGCAATGGACAAGGTATTTCCCAGCGCGGCGGCGGCGCTCGCCGGCGTCGTGCGCGACGGCCAGTTGATGGCGGTCGGCGGCTTCGGCCTGTGCGGCATCCCGGAGGCGCTGATCGAGGCGCTGCGCGACTCGCGCGTCAAGGACCTCACCGTCATCTCCAACAACGCTGGCGTCGACGGCTTCGGCCTCGGCAAGCTGCTTGAGACACGGCAGATCAAGCGGATGATCTCGAGCTACGTCGGCGAGAACAAGGAGTTCGAGCGGCAGTACCTGGCCGGCGAGCTGGAGCTCGAATTCACGCCGCAGGGCACGCTGGCCGAGAAGCTGCGCGCCGGCGGT
>JAYVVB010000408.1:0-2909 GCA_043787455.1 Rhizobacter sp. | reverse complement strand
ACCGCTGAAGCCGCGGACCGGAATTCATAATCGCACCAGTGTTGTTGTTCGGCGAGTGACGCCAGCGGACCGCGGTATCTTTTACGCGAAACGCTGGATTCCAATGTCCCGGCAGGAGTTCGAAGCGATGAAGTATTCCGGACCGCTAGGCGAAGGTGAAGTCCACAAGGCGAACATCAAATCGGCAAAGGAGTGGATCGAACGGAACAAATCCAGGATCAGGGCCGAGCCGAACGAGACGCTTATGTATTCCGGCCGCGACTTCGATCTCGAGAAGCTAGAGGATCAGGTTCCGGACAAGGATCGCGAGACCTTCATGGGGACCCAGATGTACAAACGCATCGAAACGATGCGAAAGCGATCCGTCGCGGAGAAGATCCAGGTTGAATTCCAGTCGATCGAGGATGTCCTGACGAAGATTCGCGGCTATCCGGTGATCATTGACAAGGATCGAGTGGAGAAGGACTTCGGCAACGCCTGGGACTGCTACATGGAACTCAAGAAGCAACCCAAGCTGATCCCGAAGGTTGCCGTGGATCAATGCTGGGAGCGCCTGTCTCAGGTTTTCGCCTCGAACGCGGTCGGCGACATCAAGGTGCTCGATGGCTGTGCGGATGACTACGGACTCCTCAAGGAGGACAAGGACTTCATCAAGAAGGAACTCGAGGCGCTCCTACGCAATGACAAGCTGTCCGCGGACGCAAAGAAGGTGCTGCTCGAGAAGACGGAAAGGTACGCATCTCTTTTCGATCGCCGCTACACCGACCTCATCCGTAAAGTTCAGGACTCCAAGAAGGTCCTGACGGAGAAGAAGTGACGGATCCGCAAGGCGATACGCGCAAGTGCGGACCACGTCGCACAAAAGGGAAGGGCCCGCACACGGTCGGGCCCTCGATTTCATTGGTGCCGGCGAGAAGAGTCGAACTCCCGACCTTCGCATTACGAATGCGCTGCTCTACCAACTGAGCTACGCCGGCGTTCGCGGCCGGCATGTCCATCACCGCGCGAGCCCCGCATTCTAGCGGAGGCGTCTCACTGGATCTCGAAGGCTCCGAGACGCTTCGCGACGGCGGCGTTCTTTAGGGTCGCATACACCGGCAAGCCGTTGCGATAGGCGGGATAGTCCTCGCCGGAAATGAGCGGGCGCAGGTAGCGGCGGCACTTCTCGGTGATCGAGAAGCCGTCGTCGCTGATGAATTCGCGCGGCATGAACTTCTCGACGTTGGCGACGTCGGCCAGCTCGGCGACACCGATCCGGTAGCGATACGGATGGTCCGACGTGCGCTCGATCGTCGGCATCACCGCGTTGCGGCCCTTGAGCGCAAGCTCGACCGCCCGCTTGCCGAGCTCGTAGGCCTGGCGCACGTCGGTCTTCGAGGCGATGTGGCGCGCGGAGCGCTGCAGGTAGTCGGCGACGGCCCAGTGGAACTTGTGGCCGAGGGCGGCCTTGACCATGTTGGCGACGACCGGCGCGGCGCCGCCGAGCTGGGCGTGGCCGAAGGCGTCGCGGCTGCCCTGCTCGGCGAGGAAGCTGCCGTCGGCGTGGTGCGCGCCTTCGGAGACGATCACCGTGCAGTAGCCGTGCTCCTTCACCAGCGCATCGACGCGGGCGATGAACCTCGCCTCGTCGAACACGATCTCCGGAAAGAGGATGACGACCGGAATGCCGTGCTCCTCGATCAGGCCGCCCGCCGCCGCGATCCAGCCCGCGTGCCGGCCCATGACCTCGAGCACGAAGACCTTGGTCGAGGTGCGTGCCATCGAGCGCACGTCGAGCGAGGCTTCGAGCGCCGAGACGGCGACGTACTTCGCGACCGAGCCGAAGCCCGGGCAGCAGTCGGTGATCGGCAGATCGTTGTCGACCGTCTTCGGCACGTGGATCGCCTGCAGCGGAAATCCAAGCGACTGGGACAGCTGGCTCACCTTGAAGCAGGTATCGGCCGAGTCGCCGCCGCCGTTGTAGAAGAACCAGGCGATATCGTGAGCCTTGAACACCTCGATCAGCCGCTCGTATTCACGCCGGTTCTTCTCGAGCGACTTCAGCTTGTAGCGGCACGAGCCGAAGGCGCCGGCCGGCGTCGTGCGCAGTGCCTTGATCGCCGCCGCAGACTCCTTGCCGGTGTCGATCAGGTCTTCGGTGAGCGCGCCGATGATGCCGTTGCGGCCGGCGTAGACGTTACCGATCACGTCGCGGTGGGCGCGCGCCGTTTCGATCACGCCGCACGCCGAGGCGTTGATGACGGCCGTCACGCCGCCCGACTGTGCATAGAACGCGTTCCTCTTTCCCGGCGGCTTGGCCATGTCGACGGTCCTCACGCGGCCGCGAGCGCGCGCGAGACGATCTCGCTCGTGTCGCTCGAGAGTTTCGGTGCGGCGGCGACGCGGGCGATCGCTGCCCTCGCATCGCTCCGATACGGCTCGGCGAGCTGGCTCCAGCGATCGAGCGAGCGCGCGATCTTCGACGCCAGCTGCGGATTGAGGGCGTCGATCTCGAGGACGCGATCGGCCCAGAACGCGTAGCCCGCCGCGTCGGCGCGATGGAAGCCCGCCGGGTTGCCCATGCAGAACGCGCCGACGAGGCTGCGCGCGCGGTTCGGGTTCGCGAGCACGAAGTCGGGATGGCGCAGCAGCGCCTTCACCTGCTGGAACACGCGCCCGTCGCGCTCGGGCGCGGTCGCCTGCAGGGCGAACCACTTGTCGACGACGAGCGGGTCGCCGGCGAACAGGTCGTGGAAGCGCTCGAGCGCCGCCTCGGCGAGCGGCGAGCCGGCGACAAGCAGGGCGCCGAGCGCGCCCTGGCGATCGGTCATGTTCGTCGCGTCCTTGAAGCGCTGGTAGGCCCGTTCCGGCCAGACCGCGTCGCCGCGCTCGACGGCATCAACGCATAGCATCGCCAGGCTCAGGTTGGC
>JAYVVB010000407.1:0-4664 GCA_043787455.1 Rhizobacter sp. | reverse complement strand
CACCAGTCAGCAGCCGGTGCGCATCGTTGCCCACTCGATGGGCGGCCTGGTCGCGCGGACGATGGCGCTCGAAATGCCCGACACCTGGCAGCGCCTGCTGGCGCGCGAGGGCGCGCGCGTGCTCATGCTCGGCACGCCCAACGGCGGCTCGTGGTCGCCGATGCAGACGATCTCGGGCGACGACACCTTCGGCAACGCGCTCGCCGCAATCGGCTCGCTCTTCGACAACGGCGGCGCGCGCGCGACCATGGCCGGCATGCCCGGTTTCCTGCAACTGCAGGCGTCGCTGCTCGACCCGACGCTCGGCCTCGATCGCTCCGACAGTTGGCAGAAGCTCGCCGACGACGACCTCGCCAAGCTCACCGATCGCAGCATCTGGCACGACGAAGGCGTGCAGCGCGCGATCTACCGCTGGAGCGCGCCGCCGCAGGCCGTGCTCGACCAGGCGACAGCGCTCTGGCGCCGCCTCGACGCCCAGGCCGCCGCGCTCGGCGCCGATGCCCAGAAGATGCTGCTCGTCATCGGCCACGCGCCGTTCACGCCGGGCGGCATCGTCTTCGACGACAACGGCCTCGAGTACACCGACGCCGTCGGCGGTGGCGACGGCCGCGTGCCTCTGCACAGCGCGCTCCTGCCAGGGGTGCGCACCTGGAAGCTCGACGCCACGCACGGCGACCTGCCGACGGTCGCCAAGGCGTTTCCGGCCTACCTCGAGCTGCTCGTCAACGGCGCGACCGCGCTGCTCGAGACCTTTGATCCCGCGAGCGCCGCGTCGCGCTCGGCCGGATCGACGTCGCTGCCGGGCGCATCGCGCGACGCGACCGATCCGTCGGCAAGCCTGATGCGCAGTCGCCCGTCGCGCGGCGTGCAGACGTCCGTGCCGCCGTCGACACCGGCCGACGTGCTCGGCGTCGGCACGCGCTCGGCGCAGAGTCGCGGCCGCAACGCCGGCGGCGGCCGCGCGCTGCACGTCTCGGTGCTCAACGCCGACCTCAAGTTCGTGCACCAGCCGCTCGTCGTCGGCCACTACCGCTCGCTCGCCCTCACCGGCACCGAGGCGGTCGTCGACCGGCTCGTGGCCACGGCGATGAGCCGGTCCCTGGCGGCCGGGCTCTACCCCGACGGCGTCGGCATGCACCAGATCTTCGGCAACATCAGGAAGGACCCCGACAACGTGCTCGCCATGGCGCGGCCGCTCGCGGTCATCGTCGCCGGGCTCGGCGAGGAAGGAAAGCTCCGCGCCGTCGACCTCGTCTATACCGTGCGCCAGGCGGTGATCGCGTACGCGCAGCGCCTCGCGGAGAACGAAGGCGGCGCGCCGGCCGAGTTCGAGCTTGCGGCGACGCTCCTCGGCAGCGGCGGCACCGGCGTCACGGCCGGCAGCTCGGCGCAGCTCGTCGCGCAGGGCACGTGGGAGGCGAACCAGAAGCTGCACGACGGCGGCTGGCCGCAGGTCGGACGGCTCATCCTGGTCGAGTTCTATCTCGACCGCGCCAGCGACGCCTGGCGCGCGCTCCAGGTGCAGGCGATTGCCGCGCCGAACCAGCTCGAGGTCGTGGGCTACGTCGAGTCCGGCGTCGGCGCGCTGCGCCGCTCGCTCGACTCGAGCTACCGCGGCGCGTCGTACGACTTCATCAGCGCGATCACCGGGGCGAACGCGATTGGCGAGCCGACGATCACCTACACGCTCGACACCAAGCGCGCCCGCACGGAGGTGCGCGCGCAGCAGACGCAGGGCAGCCTGGTGCGCGAGCTCGTCGCCAAGGCGTCGAACGACGCCAATCACGATCCGCAGATCGGCCGCACCCTCTTCGACCTGCTCGTGCCGGTCGAGATGGAGCCTTTCCTCGGCGGTACCAGCGACATGGTGATCGAGCTCGACAGCGGCACCGCCGCGCTGCCATGGGAAACGCTCGACACGGCGTCGTCGGAGCTCACCGGCAGCGACCCGCGGCCGTGGGCGATCCGCAGCAAGCTGCTGCGAAAGCTGCGCACCGCCGAGTTTCGCGCCCAGATCGCCGACGCCGATGCCGACGGCAGCATCCTCGTCATCGGCGAGCCGCTGGTCGACGAGACGATGTACCCGCCGCTGCCCGGCGCGCGCGCCGAAGCGGTCGCGGTCGCGGCGCGGCTCACCGGCGGCCCGAGCGGCGTCGGCGCGACGCGCGTGCGCGCGCTCACGACCGGCAGCGACGATGCGCGCGATATCATCAACGCGCTCTTCGAGCGGCCCTATCGCGTCGTCCACGTCGCCGGTCACGGCGCGCCGGGAGCCAAGGGCGGCGTCGTGCTCTCGGGCGGCACCTTCCTCGGCCCGGCCGAGGTCGAGGCGATGCGCACCGTGCCCGAGCTCGTCTTCCTCAACTGCTGTCACCTCGCCGCGCGCGAGGCGCGCACTGCGCTCACGGTCTACGACCGCGCCGGCTTCGCCGCCAACATCGCCGAGGCGCTGATCCGGATCGGCGTGCGCTGCGTCATCGCCGCCGGCTGGGCCGTCGAAGACAAGCCGGCCGAGCTCTTCGCAACGACGTTCTACGACACGCTCCTCGGCGGCGGTCGCTTCATCGACGCCGTCGCCGCCGCGCGCAGCGCTGCCTGGCGCTCGGGCGACGGCGGCAACACCTGGTCGGCGTACCAGTGCTACGGCGACCCGGGCTGGACCTGGCACCGCGACGTCGGCGACACCCAGCGTGCGACCGTGGTCTCGGCCGACGAGTTCGCAGGCGTGTCGTCGCCGCCGGCGCTGACGCTCGCGCTCGAGACCATCTCGATCCGCCTGCGCTTCGGTGGCGACGACGCGGCGCGGCGCGGCTCTGTCGAGCAGGCGCAGCGCGACAAGATTCGCTTCCTCGAAGAGCGCTTCGCGCCGCTCTGGGGCGAGATGGGCGCGGTCGCCGAGGCCTTCGGCCTGGCCTTCGCCGACGCGCGCGACCTCGACAAGGCGATCGACTGGTATCGCATCGCGGTCCACGCCAACGACGGCAGCGCCTCGTTCAAGGCCGCCGAGGAGCTCGCCAACCAGCTGGCGCGGCGCGGCGAGTCGCGCACCGATCCCGCCCTTGCGCGGCGTGACATCGACGAAGCGATCGCGCGGCTCAGGCAGCTGGTCGAGATCCGGCCCACCGTCGAGCGCGAGGCGCTGCTCGGCTCGGCCTACAAGCGGCTGGTGATGGTCGAGGGCCATGCCGCATCCGCTGACGTCGTGTCGCCGGGGTCGCTACGCAAGCGCGGCGCGGGCGCGAAATCCGCGGGGGCGGCGAGCGGCAAGGATCGGTTGAAGGCCCTGCGCGCGATGGCGCTGCACTACGGCAACGCCGAGAAGATGGCGCGCGCCGAGAACGCTGACAACCTGTTCTATCCGGCCAAGAACGGCATCAGCGCCGAGCTCCGGCTCGCGTTCCTCGAACGCCGTCCGGCCGAGCTCGCCGTCGATCGGATGCGCGCAGTCCAGGAGTCGCTCGCTCGCGCCGCGTCCGAGCGGCCCGATTTCTGGTCGGTGGTCGGCCAGATCGAGCTGCGCGTACTCGTCGCCGTCGCGTCGAAAGCTCTGGCCGCGGAAGTAAGCGGGCTGCTCGCCGATTTCCGCGACCTGAAGGCACGCGTTCCGGCGCGCGCGATGTGGGACTCGGTGAACAGCGAGGCCCGCTTCACGCTCGAGCCCTACGAGGACTCCGCGCCGCCGGCCGAGCAGAACGCGGCGAAGACCTTGCTCGCCGCGCTCGCGGCGCTCGCCGCCGAATGAGGCGCGAACTTCAGCGGCCGCCGGTGACCTCGACGATCGATCCGGTCGTGTAGCTCGAGCGCTCCGAGAGCAGCCAGACGATCGCCTCGCCGACCTCGTCGGCCGTGCCGGCGCGCTGCATCGGCAACTGCGGCGCGATCTGGCGGACGCGGTCGGGGGTGCCGCCCGAGGCGTGGATCTCGGTGTCGATGATGCCGGGGCGGACGGCGTTGACGCGGATGCCTTCGCTGGCGACCTCCTTGGCCAGGCCGATCGTGAAGGTCTCGATGCCGCCCTTGGCGGCGGCGTAGTCGACGTACTGGCCGGGGCCGCCGAGCTTGGCCGCCGCCGAAGAGACGTTGACGATCGCGCCGCCGGCATGCGCGCCCGAAGTCGCACCGGTCGGCTTCGTCGTCATACGCAGGACCGCTTCGCGCGCGCAGTAGAAGCTGCCAAAGACGTTGATCGCGAACATGCGCTGCAGCCGCTCGACGCTCATCGCGTCGACGCGCACGCCGTTGTCGACGATGCCGGCGTTGTTGACTAGGCCGCCGAGCGGCGGCAGCGCGGCGTCGATCGCCGCGAACATCGCCCGCACCTCGGCGTCGCTGGCGACGTCGGCCTGGAAGGAGATCGCCTCGCCGCCTTCGGCGACGATCGCGGCGACGACGGCGTCGGCCGCAGCGCGGTCCTTCGCGTAGTTGACGGCGACGGCCCAGCCTTGCGCGGCCGCGAGCCGGCACGCCGAGGCGCCGATGCCGCGGCTGCCGCCGGTGACGAGCACCGTGCGGCCTAGGCGGGTCGCTTCATTCTTCATCGTCGCCGCCGGCACGGGCATCGCCGTCGCCGCTCGCCGGCTCCTTGGCCTTGCGATCGAGGATCGCCTGCATCGGCCCCAGGCCCTGCACGAAGCGATCGACCGGCACCAGCCTCGCGACGCGCA
>JAYVVB010000406.1:0-2718 GCA_043787455.1 Rhizobacter sp. | reverse complement strand
CGACAAGGACTACGTGCGCCAACAAGACCGGCACTTCTTCATCGCCTTCGCACGAGCCTGGCGCAGCAAGAGTCGCGAGGAAGCCCTGCGGGCGCAGATCGCGACCGACAGTCACGCCCCGGACAGCTACCGCGTCGCTACCGTTCGCAACCTCGATGCCTGGTACGACGCGTTCGACGTCCAGCCGGGGCAGCGCCTGTACCTCGAGCCCAAGGCCAGGGTCAGGATCTGGTGATTCGAAGCCCCTGCATCGAACCCGGGCACGTTGCTCACCCGGCACCGCCGAGGCGCGCGGCCCGGCTCACGCTGCGCACCGTGCGCCACGGCGCCGAGTCGATCAACTTGCCGCAGCGCCGGGTGCGGGTCGAGCCCGACGTCTACGTCATCGCCGACGGCCTGGAGACGTTCACCTGGCCGGTCGAGACCGACACCCGGCCGCTCGTGATCGAGATCGCGATCCCCGCCGACGCGAGTGCGACGAGCCTCGACTTTCTGCCGACTTTGCGATCGATCGACGGCGCGGTCGGCCAGCGCCTGCTCGCGATCGGCCGCACCGATCCGGGCGCGCGACGCGTCGTGCCGTCGGCCGAGTCGGCAGCGCTGCTCTGGTCGGACCTGATCGCCGAGGAGCGAACGCTGCGCGCGCGCGCCGAGCGAATCGACTGCACCAAGCCGAGCACGCGCCGGGCGCTCTTTCGCCGCCTGCTGCTCTCTGCCGATTTCATCCACAGCAACTATGCCGAGCCGCTGCGCGTCGACGCGCTCGCCGAAGTCTCAAATCTTTCGCCGTTCCATTTCGCCCGGCTCTTCGGCCTGGTGATGGACGAGACGCCGCACGCCTTCCTAGTTCGAAAGCGTGTCGCCGTCGCGCGGCGCCTGCTCGCCGCCGGCGTGCCGCGCCACGAGGCCGCGGTACGGGCCGGCTTCGGCTGCCGCTCCACCCTGTTTCGCCACCTCCGAACGCCGGCTCCCGCGCCGTCCTGACGCGATGCTTCCACTTTTGCTGGTCATCACCTTCGACCGTGCGAGCTCGGAGCCATTCCGACGAGAGTTCGGCACGAGCGCCTTCAAGGCGTACTACGTCGAGTCGCTGTCGTCGGCGATCGGTGTCGTCGCGCAATGGCAATTCGACGCGATCCTGCTCGACGCCGACGGCTTCGGCGCCGCCGTCCTTCCCATGCTCGAGAGCGTGCAGCGCGACGCCGGCGTGCCGATCCTGCTCGTGCTCGACGACGGCGACGAAGACGCCCAGCTGCGCGCGCTCGAATCTGGCGCGAGCCAGGTGGTCGCCGGGCCGACTTCGACCCGGATCATCGCCGCACAGCTGGGCCGCCTGATCGACGTCTCGCACAAGCGCCTCGAGCAGGACCTGACCGAGGTCCGCTTCGGGCCGCTCCGGCTCGACCCGCGCCGGGCGAGCGCCCGCATCGGCACGACGCCGATCACCCTCACCGCGGGCGAATTCGAGCTGCTGCTCTTGCTCGCGTCGCGGCCGGGAGAGCTCGTCCATCGCCACACCATTGCACGCACCTTCGGCCACTCGCAGGGCCCGGATACGAGACGCAGCGCCGACATGCACGTATGCCGCATCCGGAAGAAGCTCCGCGACGCCGGCGGTCACGCCTTGCAGGTGGAGACGGTGTACGGCCGGGGCTACATGCTCCGGCTCGCGTCCGGGTCGAGGAACGACGATCTTCTGCAGCCCACCGAGTGGTCGGTCTGAGGCCCGAGCCAGGGGAGATGTGGGTCTCGATCAGGCGCACCGGCTCGCCCTCGTCCGCCTCGAGCGCCGCGCGCAGGACGTCGACACGGGCCCGCGCCGCCACCGTCGCCTCTTCATCGCGGTCCATCGCGGCATGTTCGTCGCGTGTCGGCGACGGGACTTGACCTGCAGCAAGCGGGCTCGCGCCGGATGCGAGCCCGAAACGGTAGTGTGGGCCGATCAAATTTGACCGGTCGAAGATGTTTGAGGCGCTGGACCGTGTGATCCTGCTCGCGCTGGCGTTGGTGTTTCGGCGGCGTAAACGCCGGGTCGGCGGAGGCTGGCGCATGGACGAGGGCTACGTCAAGGTCGGCGGCCGGTGGAAGTACCTGTACCGCGCGATCGATCGGGATGGCCGCACGGCGGACCTTCCTGCTCAGGGCCCATCGTGACGAGGCGACGGCGCGCCGGTTTCTCGAGCGTGCGACCGACCTTCATGGGGTGCCCGAGAAGATCACCATGGGATTTAAAACATTTCGGAGCGCGCACATCCTGATCGCCGCCATCGAGACGATGCACATGATTCGCAAAGGCCAGGGGAGCAGGCGGCAACGGGGCAATGGCGTGTGCAAGCCATAGAGGTGCGCCAGATCGTCGCGACGCAGTAGCCAAGGCTTCGCTCGAAGCACTCGACGGCCCGAATTTCCGGCCAATTCCGAGTGACAACGAGCGGGTAATGCGGGCTTCCTCGCAGCCGCAAGTCAACGCGGCAGCGACTTAACCGGGCTTGGGTTTGGCACGGAGCCGTCGCGATCAGGCATGCGTATGGGAGGCAACGTCGTTCGGTCGAGAACGGCGTCCTCAGAAACGATCCCGTCCAGGTACAGGACATGGGCCGTCACCCGCAGACCTCCTCTGTCGTCAACGAGCCCGGTTGCAGATAGGGCATCGCCCTCAACGTGCCTCTCTTTGCCCGGTCATCTTGGACCTAGCCATCGTTATGGTATATCTTTGAA
>JAYVVB010000405.1:0-19179 GCA_043787455.1 Rhizobacter sp. | reverse complement strand
GTGCCCGGGTCGCTCGAGGCGATCGCGCGCCTCAACCACGCCGGCTGGCATACGGTGATCGCGACCAACCAGTCGGGGCTGGCGCGCGGCCTCTTCGACATGGCGACGCTCAACGCGATCCACGAGCGCATGAACCGCGAGCTCGCCATGGTCGGCGGCCGCATCGACGCCGTGTTCTTCTGCCCGCACGGGGCCGACGAAGGCTGCACCTGCCGAAAGCCGCTGCCGGGCCTGTTCGCGATGATCGGCGAGCGCTACGGCGTCGACCTGAGCGAGACCTACGTCGTCGGCGATTCGCCGAGCGACCTGCAGGCTGGCGCCGCGGTCGGCTGCGCGCCCCACCTGGTGCTCACCGGCAAGGGCGCACGACTGGACGACGCTGCCCTCCGCAGCGTGGCCGCCGAGCTCCCGCACGCCGTCATCCACGCCGACCTCGCCGAGTTCGTGCACCAGCTGATCCTGCGCGAGCGTCGCTCGCGTGGCGAGCCCGACGAGGCCGACTCCTCTTTTGCGAAGCTCGACGGATGAGCCGCTCCCTGGCCGCCGTGCGCTCGGCGCTGTTCGTGTTGTTCCTCGCGCTCACGGTCGTGCCGTGGGCGCTGGCCGGCCTCGTCTATTCGATCTTCGTGCGCGGCGCGCCCGTCTACTGGTTCTTCGCCGGCTGGCTGGGCCTGTCGATCCGGGCGGCGCGCTTCATCTGCGGCGTTCGCTGGCGCGTGCACGGCCGCGAGAACCTGCCTGACACCGCCGTCATCCTTCTGCCCAAGCACCAGTCGACGTGGGAGACCTTCGCCTTCCCGATGCTCATGCCCAAGCCGCTCTGCTACGTCTTCAAGCGCGAGCTGCTCTACATCCCGTTCTTCGGCTGGGCCATGGCGCGCATGGACCTGATCCACATCGACCGCAGCAAGCGCAGCGAGGCCTGGGCCAAGGTCGCCGAGCAGGGCCGGCGCTACATGGCGCAGGGCAACTGGGTGATCATGTTTCCCGAGGGCACGCGCGCGGGGCGTGGCGGCAAGGGCCAGTACAAGGGCGGCGGCACGCGGCTCGCGGTCGAGACCGGCCGGCCGGTGGTGCCGATCGCGGTCACGTCGGCGCGCTGCTGGCCGAGGAAGAGCTTCCTGCTGCGACCCGGCGTCATCGACGTCTCGATCGGCAAGCCGATCGACTCGACCGGGCGCCAGTCGGACGAGCTGATGCGCGAGGTCGAGGCATGGATCGAGGGCGAGATGCGCCGGCTCGATCCGGAGGCGTATCGGTAGATGAAGCTGCCCTTCGCGCGCGGGTTGCGGCGTTTCGTCGACACGCTGCAGCGCGGGCTCTTCGACGAGGTCGAGCCCGCGTCTGTGCGCTCGTCCGCTTCCGTGCCTGCGCCCGAGCCTGCGGCCGCGCCCTTGCCACCGTCGGCGCCCGTCGCGAACGAGCTCCTGCGCCACCCGCGCGCCAACCGCGAGCTCGTCGTCGACGCTCGGCGCATAGCCTTTCTGTTCGCGCGCTCGAGGCGTCGCAGCATCGGCTTCCTGGTCGGCGCGGAAGGGCTCAGCGTGCGTGCGCCGAAGTGGGTGACGCTGCGCGACGTCGACGCCGCCGTGCGCGAGAAAGGCGCGTGGATCGTCGCCAAGCTGGTCGCCCAGGGTGAGCGCACGGCGAAGTTGCGGGCGACCCGAATGGTCTGGCGCGACGGCGCGAGCGTCGCCTATCTCGGCGATGCGGTGACGATCGTGCTCGACGCGCACAGCGGTCTCGCCGAAGGCGAAGCCATCGTGCGCGAGGGCGACGGCCTCTCGGCCGGTGCACGCCTCTTCATCGGCCTGCCGCGCGACGCCGGCGAAGATCGGATCCGCGACGCCGTGCAAAGCTGGCTTCAGCGCGAGGCGCGCCGGGTCTTCGCCGCGCGCGCAGATCATTTCGCCGAACGTCTCGGCGTCCGCGTCACGCGCCTGTCGCTCTCGTCGGCCGAGACGCGCTGGGGCAGCGCCAACGCCAACGGCGCGGTGCGCCTGCACTGGCGGCTGATCCACCATCCGCTGGCGACGATCGACTACGTCGTCGCCCACGAGCTCGCGCATTTGCGCGAGATGAACCATAGCCCGCGCTTCTGGAAAGTCGTCGAATCGGTCGTGCCCGACTATGAGCAGCAGCGCGCGCGCCTGAGGAACGAACGCGCCGCCGGCGCGGTTGGAGCCGACTGACGCTGGCGTCGGAGCTATGGGCGCCGCGTCGCGAAACGGATGATGTCGTCGCCGCCGACGTGACGCTCGAGCTTGCCCGCATACCAGAGAGCGTGACAGTGCGCGATCGACTCGCCCATCGCGAAGGTCATCTGGTGCAGGTCGAGCGGACGCTTGAAGAGAACGGGCACGAGCTCGAAGGCCGTGCGCGGCGCGACGGCGCACGATTCGATCACTTCGGCGAAGCGCTCGGCGTGGTGTGCCTGGAGCTGGTCGATGCGGGTGTGCAGGCCCTTGAACGGCAGCCCGTGCGACGGCAGAACGAGCGCGGCCGGGTCGATCGTCCGCATCCGCTCGATCGAATCGAGGTAGAGCGTGAGCGAATCGGCCTCGGGCTCGACGTCGACGACGCTGACGTTGGTCGAGATCCGCGGCAGCACCATGTCGCCGCTGATCAGCACGCCGGCGCGCTCGCCGTGCAGCGCCATGTGCTCGGGCGCGTGGCCGTAGCCGGCGTGGCAGGTCCACGATGACCGCGCCGCGCTGCTGCCGAGGTCGAGCTTCATGCCGCCGATGAGGCGCCGGTAGCTCTCGGGCACGTCGGGCACGAGGTTTCGGTAGTAGTTGGTGCGGCCGGCGACCTTGCCGACCGACTCCGGGTCGGCGGCCATGCCGTGCCTCGCCATGAACGCCGCCGACAGCGACCCGCCGAAGCCGGCGCTGGCGCGGCTCGCCATCCGCGCGATGCCGAAGTCGGTGGCGCTGATCCACAGGCGCACGCCCCAGCGCTCGCACAGCCAATGGGCCGAGCCGATATGGTCGGGGTGCATGTGGGTGACGATGACGCGCAGCACGGGCAGGCCGTCGAGCGCGGTCGCGAAGATCTCCTCCCACGAGGCGTGCGTGGCGTCGTTGCCGATGCCGCAGTCGACGATGCTCCAGCCCTGGCGCGGCGCCTCGTCGCCGTTGCCGGCGATCTCGTCGCGCAGCAGCCAGACGTTGATGTGGTTGAGGGCGAAGGGCAGCTGCATGCGCGCCCACTTCACGCCCGGCGCGACGTCTATCGTCCTGCCCGGCGCGGGAACGTCCTGGCCGAGGCAGTAGTCGAGCTGGGCTTCGAGCGCATTCATCGTCGGTACATTTCTTTCCGGACCTCGCGTCCTCTACACTTTCCGCACTTTACGTAAACGTCAACTCGGAGTGTAAATCGCGATGTCCGGCGCTGCCGCTGCTCGCTTGGTGCGCCGCCGATCCGCCCCGGTCGCTGCCCCGCCCGCGACCTTCACGATCGGCGAGCTGGCGCGCGAGTTCGGCTTGACGACGCGGGCGATCCGCTTCTACGAGGACTGCGGCCTGCTCGCCCCGGCGCGCTCGGGCCGCCAGCGCGTCTACACGGCACGCGACCGGGCCCGGCTCACGCTCACCCTGCGCGGCAAGCGCCTCGGCCTGAAGCTCGCGGAAGTGAAAGAGCTCGTCGACATGTACGAGCCGAAGCGCGACAGCGAGAGCCAGCTGCGCCGTTTCGTCGACGTGCTCGCTCGTCAGCGCGCCGAGCTCGAGGCGCGGCTGGCCGAGCTGCAGGCGACGCTTGCCGAGGTGGTCGCGCACGAGGCCGCGACGCTGCGTCTTCTCAAGGCGAGATCGAGATGACGGCGGCACCGGCGTTCCCGGCCGCGCTCACCGACTCGCGGGCGTTCGCGATCGCGCGGGCGATGCTCGATGGCTTCGATCGCCACTACCGGCTCTTTCGCCAGGCCAGCAGCGAGGCCAAGGCGCGCTTCGAGCGGGCAGACTGGCACGGCCAGCAGCGCGCCCAGGCGCTGCGCATCGAGTACTACGACACGCGCGTCGCCGAGGCCACCGAGCGCCTCCAGAACGAGTTCGCGGCGGCGTCGCTGCCGATGGAGGTGTGGCAGCAGGTCAAGCTCCACTACATCGGTCTTCTGATCAACCACTACCAGCCCGAGCTCGCCGAGACCTTCTTCAACTCGGTGACGACCAAGATCCTGCACCGCAGCTACTTCCACAACGACTTCATCTTCGTGCGCTCGGCGGTCTCGACGGATCACCTCGAGAACGACGAGCCCGCGGCGCTGCCGACCTACCGCGCCTACTACCCGACCAGGGACACGGTGGTCGAGACCTGGCACCGGATCGTCACCAACTTCCAGCTCGAGCGCGAGTTCGAGAACCTCGACCGCGACGTCGCCAGCGTCGTCGCCGCGGTCGAGCGCCAGCTCGGCGAGATCCGCCTGCGCGCCAACTTCCAGATCCAGGTGCTGTCGTCGCTCTTCTACCGCAACAAGGGTGCGTACCTCGTCGGCAAGATCATCAACGGCTTCACCGAGACGCCGTTCGCCCTGCCGATCGTCCACGGCACGGCCGGCGGCTTGGTGATCGACGCGGCCCTGTTCGGCGAGGACGATCTGCAGCTTGTCTTCAGCTTCGCGCGCGCCTACTTCATGGTGACGATGGAGGTGCCGTCGGCCTACGTGCAGTTCCTGCGTTCGCTGATGCCCAGGAAGCCGCGCTCCGAGATCTACAGCGCGCTCGGCCTGCAGAAGCAGGGCAAGAGTCTCTTCTACCGCGACCTGCTGATGCACATGCGGCATTCGTCCGACACCTTCCGGATCGCGCCCGGCATCAAGGGCATGGTGATGCTGGTGTTCGACCTGCCGAGCTTTCCCTACGTGTTCAAGGTGATCAAGGACTTCTACCCGGCGCAGAAGGAGACGACGCGCGAGCTGATTCAATCGAAGTACCTGCTCGTGAAGCAGCACGACCGCGTCGGGCGGATGGCCGATACGCTCGAGTATTCGAACGTGGCCTTCCCGCTCTCGCGCTTCGACGCCGAGCTCGTCGCCGAGCTGCGCCACTTCTGCCCGAGCCTGCTCGAGGAGGACGGCGAGACGCTCGTCATCCGCCACGTCTACATCGAGCGGCGCATGATCCCGCTCAACATCTACCTGCAGGACGCGACGCCCGAGCAGATCGAGCCGGTGGTGATCGAGTACGGCAACGCCATCAAGGACCTGGTTCGCGCCAACATCTTCCCTGGCGACATGCTCTGGAAGAACTTCGGCGTCACGCGCCACGGCAAGGTCGTGTTCTACGACTACGACGAGATCGAATACCTCACCGAGTGCACCTTCCGAAAGGTGCCGACCGCGCGCAACGAGGAAGAGGAGATGTCGGGCGAGGTCTGGTACAGCGTCGGCCCGAAGGACGTCTTCCCCGAGACCTTCGCGCCCTTCCTGCTCGGTAATCCAGCGGTCAAGGGCGTGTTCATGGCACACCATGCCGACCTGCTCGACGCGGCCTTCTGGCAAGGGCACAAGGAGGACATCCTCGCCGGCTACGTGCATGATGTCTTCCCCTACGACGCGCAGAAGCGCTTCGCGTCACGATGAACTCAAGGAGTACCGCCATGGCCGAATCCGTCGTCATCGTCTCTGCCGCCCGCACGCCGATCGGCGGCCTGCTCGGCGACTTCAGCGCGCTCGCTGCGCACCAGCTCGGCTCGGTCGCGATCAAGGCCGCGGTCGAGCGCGCCGGCATCACCGGCGACGCCGTCAGCGAAGTGCTGATGGGCAATTGCCTGATGGCCGGCCAGGGCCAGGCGCCGGCGCGCCAGGCGGCGCTCGGCGCCGGGCTGCCGCAGTCGGCGGGTGCCGTCACGCTCTCGAAGATGTGCGGCTCGGGGATGCGGGCGATGATGTTCGCGCACGACATGCTGAAGGCCGAGAGCGCCGAGATCGTCGTCGCCGGTGGCATGGAGAGCATGACCAACGCGCCGCACCTGATGTTCGCGAGGAAGGGCGTTCGCTACGGCGCGGCGCAGATGTTCGACCACATGGCGATCGACGGCCTCGAGGACGCGTACGAGCGCGGCAAGGCGATGGGCGTGTTCGCCGAGCAGTGCGTCGACAAGTACAAGTTCAGTCGCGAGGCGATGGACCAGTTCGCGATCGACTCGACCCGGCGCGCGAAGCAGGCCAACGAGGACGGCAGCTTCGACTGGGAGATGGCGCCCGTGAGCGTGCCGGGCAAGGCCGGCGAGACGGTGATCAAGTTCGACGAGCAGCCCTTCAAGGCCAGGCTCGACAAGATCCCGGGCCTCAAGCCAGCGTTCAAAAAGGACGGCACGATCACCGCAGCGACCTCGTCGAGCATCTCCGACGGCGCCGCGGCGCTCGTGCTGATGCGCGAGTCGACGGCCGCGCGACTCGGCGTCAAGCCGGTGGCGCGCATCGCCGGCCACAGCGTCCACGCGCAGGCCCCGGCGTGGTTCGCGACGGCACCGGCCGGCGCGATCGAAAAGGTGCTGAAGAAGGCCGGCTGGGCCGCGAAGGACGTCGACCTCTGGGAGGTCAACGAGGCCTTCGCGGCGGTGACGATGGCGGCGATGAGCGAGTTCAAGCTCGCCCACGAGATCGTCAACGTCCACGGCGGCGCGGTCGCGCTCGGCCATCCGATCGGCGCGAGCGGTGCGCGCATCGTCGTCACGCTCCTCGGCGCCCTCAGGAAGCACGGCAAGAAGAAGGGCGTCGCGGCCCTGTGCATCGGCGGCGGCGAAGCGACGGCGCTGGCGGTCGAGCTCGTCTGATCCGGGCGAGGCAGGAGGCGAGGGCATGTTCGGCACGCACGATTCGTGGCTCTTCGGGTTGAGCCTCCTGATCTTCAACCTCACGCCCGGCCCCGATCTGCTGTTCACGCTGACGCGCACGCTGCAGCAGGGCCGGCGGGCCGGCATCGCCGCGGCCTTCGGCATCGGCAGCGGCTGCCTGGTGCACACGAGCGCGGCGGCGTTCGGCCTGGCGGCCCTGCTCGCCGCATCGGCCGAGGCGTTCACGGTCCTGCGCTGGGTCGGCGCGGCGTACCTGCTGTGGCTGGCCGTCAGCCTGCTGCGCACGAAGGCAGTTCCGCGCGTCGACGCGACCGACGAGACGGCCACCATGACCGCACGGAGGCTGCCGTCCGCCTCGGCGCGCGATCTCCTGCGCATCGCGCGCCAGGGCTTTCTCACCAACGCGCTCAACCCCAAGGTGGCGGTGTTCTTCCTCGCCTTCCTGCCCCAGTTCATCGACGCCGACGCGCCCCGAAAGACGCTCGCCTTCCTCTTCCTCGGCGCCTGGTTCACGCTGCAGGGCATCGCCTTCCTGGCGCTGTTCGCGGTCGTCGTCGCGCCGCTGCGCCGCTGGCGACCCTCGACGGCGTGGCGACGCTCGCTCCAGGGCGGCGGCGCGCTGTTGTTCGCCGGCCTGGCGATCCGCCTCGCCTCCTCGGCCAAGATCTGAAACCGGAGCCCTCCCATGAACATCCTCGTCGTCGGCGCATCGCGCGGCATCGGTCTCGAATTCGTGCGCCAGTACCGCGGCGACGGCGCCACGGTCACGGCGACGGCGCGCGACGACGAGGGCCTGGCCCGACTCGTCGCCCTCGGTGCGGCCGCGATCCGCCTCGACGTCGTCGACGCGGCCAGCGCGTCGTCGCTCGGCGGGCAGATCGACGGCGCCAGCTTCGACGTCGCGATCGTCAATGCCGGCGTCTCCGGCAGCCGGGCCCCGAGCTTCGCGCCGAGCGAGGACGACTTCGATCACGTCATGCGCACCAACGTGCTCGGGCCGATGCGCGTCATGCCGCAGATCGTCGAGGCGATGGCGCCGGCGGGCAAGGTCGCCGTGCTGTCGTCGCTGATGGGCTCGATCGCCGCGCGCACCAGCGCCGGCAGCTCGCTCTACCGCGCCTCGAAGGCGGCGGTGAACTCGGTCGTGAAGGACGCGTCGCTCGCGTTCGCCCAGCGCGCGACCTTCGTGAGCCTGCACCCCGGATGGGTCCGCACCGACATGGGCGGGGCCGGCGCCGACATCGACGTGGGCAACAGCGTCGCCGGCATGCGCCGCGTCATCGCCGGTCTCGCGCCGCGCGACAACGGCTCGTTCTTCAACTACGACGGCAAGGCGATCGCGTGGTGATCGCGACTTCGGCGCGACCGCCCGCCCGCGTCGGCGAGACCTTCGCCCGGCGCGTGCGACTGGGCGAGGACGAGATCCGCGCCTTCGCGACCTCCGTCCACGACTTCAACCCGCTGCACCACGATCACGCGATCGCGGGCGCGGCCGGCTACCCCGGGCTCATCGCCAGCGGCACGCAGATCGGCAGTCACCTGATGGCGCTCACCGCGAGCCACTTCGCACAGCCGCTGGCCGACGGCACGCCGCGCAACGGCTTGGGGCTGGGCTTCGACATCCGCTTTCGCGCCGTCGTCCTCGCCGACGAGGACATCGAGTTGCAATGGGCCGTGACATCGGTCGAGCCCAAGGAACGCCTCTCGGGCTGGATCGCGCTGCTCGAAGGCACCGCGACTTCGAAGCGCGGCGTGTTGCTGAGCGCGACCGGGACGCTGCTGCTGCGGATCGGTGCGATGGGACAGGGCGGCTGAGATGCGCCTCGACGACGACCACCTCGCGATCCAGGACGCGGTCCGCGGCTACGTGCAGGACCGCATCGCGCCGAACGCCGCGTGCTGGGACCGCGAGTCGCACTTTCCGCGCGAGGAGCTGCAGGGCCTCGCCGCGCTCGGCTGCTACGGCGTCGCCGTCCCGACCGAGTGGGACGGCGCCGGGCTCGACTATCTCGCGCTCGCCGTGATTCTCGAGGAGGTCGCTGCCGGCTGCGGCGCGACCTCGACGATCGTCAGCGTCAACAACTGCCCGGTGTGCTCGATCCTGATGGCGTGGGCAAGCGAAGCGCAGAAGGAGCGCTGGCTGAAGCCGCTCGCTCGCGGCGCGCTGCTCGGCGCGTTCTGTCTCACCGAGCCGCACGTCGGCTCGCAGGCGGACGGCCTGAAGACGACCGCGAGGCGCGACGGCAACGACTACGTCATCGACGGCACGAAGCAGTTCATCACCAGCGGCAGGAGCGGCGACGTCGCGATCGTCATGGCGGTCACCGACAAGGCCGCAGGCAAACGCGGCATCAGCGCTTTCGTCGTGCCGACGTCGACGCCGGGCTACCGGGTCGCGAGCATCGAGTCCAAGCTCGGCCAGCACGCGAGCGACACGGCGCAGATCGTGTTCGAGGGCTGCCGCGTCCCGGCCGACCACCTCCTCGGCGAGGAAGGCCAGGGCCTGAAGATCGCGCTCTCGGGACTCGAAGGCGGCCGCATCGGCATCGGCGCGCAGGCGATCGGTATGGCGCGGGCGGCCTTCGATGCGGCGCTCGCTTATGCGAAGGATCGGGTCGCGTTCGGCAAGCCGATCTTCGAGCACCAGGCCGTGCGGTTCCGTCTCGCCGAGATGGCGACGCGCATCGAGGCGGCGCGCCAGCTCGTCCACCATGCGGCGAGCCTCAAGGACGCCGGCCTGCCGTGCCTCAAGGAGGCGGCGATGGGAAAGCTCATGGCGAGCGAGATGGCCGAGCGCGTCTGCAGCGACGCGATCCAGACCTTCGGCGGCTACGGCTACGTCAACGACTTCCCGGTCGAGCGCATCTACCGTGACGTGCGTGTGTGCCAGATCTACGAGGGGACGTCCGACGTGCAGAAGATCCTGATCGCGCGCGCGCTCGCATGACGACGATGAGCGCCGCCGATCCCGCCCGCATCCGCGCCCTCGTCTTCGACGTCTTCGGCACGGTCGTCGACTGGCGCGCCTCGATCGCGAAGGAGGTCGCGCAGGTCGCCGAATCGCGTGGCGTCGCGATCGACGGCGGCGCTTTCGCCGACGCCTGGCGCGCCGACTACCAGCCGGCGATGCGCCGGGTCGCAAGCGGCGCCGCGCCGTGGGCGACGATCGACGTGCTCCATCGCGAGATCCTCGAGACGCTGCTGCCGCGCTTCGGCCTCGCGGGCCTCGACGAGCGCGAGCGCGCGCACCTCGCCTTCGCCTGGCATCGCCTCGATCCGTGGCCCGACTCGGTGGCGGGCCTGCATCGCCTCAGGCGCCGCTGGCCGATCGCGACGCTCTCCAACGGCAACGTCTCGCTCCTCGTCGCACTCGCGCGCCACGGCGGCCTGCCGTGGGACACGGTGCTCTCGGCCGAGCTGATCGAGAAGTACAAGCCCGATCTCGCCGTCTACCGCATGGCCGCGCGCCTTCTCGGCATCGCCGACGGCGAGCTCGTGCTGGTCGCGGCGCACCCGAGCGACCTCGACGCCGCGCGCGAGGCCGGCCTGATGACCGCCTACGTCGCGCGGCCGTTGGAGTACGGTCACGCACATCGCGGCGAAGCGGTCGCGCCCGGACGTTTCGACTGGCAAGCGCGCGACTTCGCCGACCTCGCCTCGCAACTCGGAGCCTGAGCATGACGACCAGGACGCCGATCGACTTCCATTTCGACTTCTCGTCGCCGTATTCGTACATCGCCTCGGAATGGATCGAGGCGCTCGCCGCGCGCCATGGTCGCACGGTGCGCTGGAACGCGGTGCTGCTCGGCGTCACCTTCCAGGCGGCGGAGCTGAAGAGCCCGGTGAGCCATCCGATCAAGCGCGAGTACTCGCTGCTCGACTTCGAGCGATCGGCGCGCTTCGCGGGCGTGCCATTCAAGCTGCCGGACAACTTTCCGGTGCCGACGCAGAACGCCGCGCGCATCTTTTGGTGGCTGCGCGAGAGCGATCCGACGCGCGCCGCGAACTGGGCTCGTCACACGCTGCGCGCGTACTTCACGCGCGGCACGGTCGACCTGTCACGCAGCGCCGACCTCGAGGCGCTCGCGTTCGAGTTCGGCCTCGACCCCGAGGAGGCGATGACGATCGCCGCCGATCCGACCTGGAAGGCAACGCTCCGCACGGCGTGTGACCAGGCCGTCGCCCGGGGCGTTTTCGGCGCGCCGTTCTTCGTCGTCGACGGCGAGCCGTTCTGGGGCAACGACCGGCGCGCGCAGATCGAGCGCTGGCTCGAGAGCGGCCCGTTCTGAGATCGGGTCGCCCTCGCCATCGCGCCACCATGGAGCTTCTCCCCTTCCTGCGTACGCAGATTCACGCCAACCGGCTCGCCAACCATCGCCTGCACGAGGCGATGCGGGCACTGACGGACGAGGCGTACGTCGCGCGCCGCACGAGCTTTTTCCCGAGCCTGTCCGCGACGCTCGACCACATCCTTGCCGTCGACCTCTACTACCTCGCGGCGCTGCACGGCGAGCGCGACATGGAGCGGCAATGGCGCGAGGCGCCGAAGTGCAAGAGCATCGCCGAGCTCGCCGGCGCACAGGCACGCGCCGACGAGCGCTTCATCGCGCACGCGATGGCGATCGAGGCACCGGCTCTCGACGAGATCGTCGATCTCGATCGCCGCGAGGGACGGATCCAGCGCGAGCGGCGCGGCGACGTCATCGCTCATCTGCTCGCTCACCAGGTCCACCACCGCGGCCAGGCGCACGCGATGCTCGCGGGCACCGACGTCGCGCCGCCGCAGCTTGACGAGTTCCTGATGCCGAGCGAGGTGCATCTGCGCGTCGCCGACCTGCGCGCGCTCGGCTGGAGCGAAGCCGACCTTTTCGCCTGACGGCACCCCGCTTGCACGCATGGACAACATCTATCTCACCGCCGAGCACGAGCTGCTGAAGGACCAGATCGCTCGCTTCGTGGCGCGCGAGGTCGAGCCGCATGCGCTGGCCTGGGAAGAGGCGGGTATGACGCCGCGCGAGGTGCTGAGGAAGCTTGGCGATGCGGGCCTGCTCGGCCTGATGTATGCGAGCGAGCACGGCGGCGCCGAGGCCGACGCGCTCACCAACCTGGTCTTCGCCGAGGCGCTGTCGCAGTCGACCTTCGGCGGCTTCATCATCACCGTCCTCGTCCACACTGACATGGCGAGCCCGCACCTGCACCACGCTGGCAGCGCCGAGCAGCGCGCGAAGTACATGCCCGGCGTGACGTCGGGGCGAACCATTACCGCGGTCGCGATCAGCGAGCCCGGCGCGGGCTCGGACGTCGCCGGCATCCGCACGACGGCGAAGCGCTCGGCCGACGGCCGCGAGTGGATCCTGAACGGCACCAAGCTCTTCATCACGAACGGCGTCCACGCCGACCTCTACTTCGTCGCCGCCAAGACCGGCTCGGCGCGGCACGCGATGTCGATGTTCATCGTCGAGAAGGGCACGCCCGGCTTCACCGTCGGGCGCCAGCTCGACAAGAGCGGCTGGCTTTCGTCGGACACGGCCGAGCTCGTCTTCGACGACGTGCGCATCCCGGCCACGAATCTCCTCGGCGAAGAGGACCGCGGCTTCTATTCGGTGATGAAGAACTTCCAGACCGAGCGCATCGCCCTTGGCGCGATGGCGGTCGGCCACTGCATGCAGGCGCTCGGGGTGACGCTCGCGCACGTACGCGAGCGCCAAGCCTTCGGTGCGCCGCTCTTCGACAAGCAGGTCGTGCGCCAGAAGATCGCGATGCTCGACGCCAAGGTGCGCGCCGCGCGCTCGTTCATGTACCACTGCGCCTGGCGTGTGGCGCAGGGCCACGACGTCGTCCAGGAGGTTTCGATGCTGAAAGCGCTGACGGGCGAGCTCGTCAACGAAGTCGTGTCGGGCTGCCAGCAGCTGCACGGGGGCATGGGCTACATGCGCGGCACCGTCATCGAGCGCCTGTGGCGCGACGCGCGCGTGCTCGCGATCGGCGGCGGCGCGACGGAGGTGATGCTCGATGAAGTCGCCAAACGTTACTGAGCCCGGGTGCGCGATGGGCGCGTATTTCCTTTCGATGGCCCGCTACAACGTCTGGGCGACACGGCGCCTGTTCGAGCACATCGACCGGCTGAGCGATGCCGACTACCGGCGCGACGCAGGGCTCTTCTTCAAGAGCGTGCACGGCACCTGCAACCACCTTCTCGTCGCCGAGCATCGGGTCTGGTTCCCGCGCTTCGCCGAGGGCGTGTCGAACCGCGTCACGCCGAACGAGGAAGTCGAGACCGACCGCGTCGCGCTGCGCGATCGGCTGTTCGAGGCGGCCGGGCGCTGGGCGCCGCTGATCGAGTCGTTCGCCGACGATCGCTTCGCCGGCACGCTCGACTACCTGACGACGAAGGGCGTCGCCCAGTCGCTGCCGTTCGCGCCGACGCTCGGCCATGTGTTCAATCACGCGACCCACCACCGCGGCCAGATCACGGCGGCGATCACCGCCCTCGGCCAGCCCGGGCCCGAGCTCGACATGGTGATGATGCTGCAGGCCGAAAGTCGAGGCGGTTGAGACTGGTCGCTTCGCTTGCGCGCGTCGTGGCGGTCGCGTGCGCGACCCTCGCCTGGAGCGCGAGCATCACGTCGCAAGAGCTGCTTTCGGCGCTGCGCGAAGAAGTCGTGACGGTAAGAAAGCGAGGACGTCGTCGCGACCTTGCGCCAACTCGGTCAGCGAAGCGACATCGACGCGCGCCGGGTCGTCGTCTTCGGTCAGGCGCACGGCGGCCTGACGACGATGGCGCTCGGCAGCCTCGAGCTGCCCAACGTGGCCGGCCCGGTCAACTTCGCGGGCGGACTGCGCCAGGAAAGCTGCAACGGCTGGGAGTCGGCGCTCGCGGCGGCGATGGCGAGCTACGCCATGACGACGAAGGTGCCGAGCCTCTGGTTCTACGGCGACAATGACTCGTGTTTCGCGCCTGCCGTGTGGCGCGGCATGTACGAGGGCTACGTCGCCGCCGGTGGCCATGCACGCTTCGTGGCCTTCGGAAAATTCGGCAATGATTCGCTCGCGATGTTCGGCAGCCGGAACGCCACTGCGATCTGGTTGCCGGAAGTCGAGGCCTTCTTCAAAGAACTCGGCTTGCCTTTCACGATCCAACCCTAGGACGGCTTAGTGGCAGAGATACTTCGCATCGAACGCACTGGGCCGGTCGCCCGCATCTGGCTCGATCGGCCCGACGTTCGCAATGCCCTCAACGGCGCGGTGATCCGCGATCTTTCCGCGGCCTTCGCCGCGATCGCCGAAGATGCGAAGGACGGACGCGTGCGCGCCGTCGTCCTCGGCGGCAGCGGCAAGGCGTTCTGCGCCGGCGCCGACCTCGCCTTCATGCGCGAGATGGGCGGCAACACCTGGGAGCAGAACCGGGCCGACGCCGAGAAGCTCGCCGCGATGCTCTGGACGATGTTCAGTTGCCCGGTGCCCGTCGTCGCGCGCATCCACGGCGACTGCTACGCCGGCGGCGTCGGTCTAGCTGCGGTGTGCGACATCCGGATCGCCACAGGTGGCGCCACCTTCTGCCTGAGCGAGGCACGCCTCGGCCTGCTGCCGGCAACGATCAGCCCCTACGTCGTGCGTGCCATGGGCGAGCAGGCATCGCGGCGCTGGTTCGTCACCGCCGAGCGCTTCGACGCGGTCGCGGCGAAAGCCTGCGGCTTCGTCCACGAGGTCGTCGCTGCCGAGACGCTCGACGCCAAGGTCGACGAGATCGTCGCTGCCATCGTCGCCAACGGCCCGATGGCGACGATGGCGTGCAAGCAGCTCGTCCAGGACGTCGCCGGACGCGAGATCACGGCCGAGCTGCGCAGCGAGACCGCGCGCCGCATCGCCGACATCCGCGCGAGCGAAGAAGGCCAGGAAGGCGTGAAGAGCTTCCTCGAGAAGAGAAAGCCGCGATGGGTGAATTCGTGAACCTCGACCTCACCCAGCTCGTCGCCATCGCCGCCACCCTCGGCTGGGCCAGCGGGCTGCGCCTCTACGCCGTCGTGTTCCTCACCGGCCTCGCCGGCTGGCTGGGCTGGGTGACACTGCCCGGCGACCTGCACGCGCTCGCGCATCCGGTCGTCATCGGCGCCGCGGGCCTGATGCTCTTCCTCGAGTTCCTCGTCGACAAGATCCCGGGCCTCGACAGCATCTGGGACGCGGTCCACACCTTCGTGCGCATCCCCGCGGGCGCGGCGCTCGCCGGCGCCGTGTTCGGCGGCGACCCGGCGAGCTGGGTGACGGCGGCGGCGCTGATGGGCGGCACGCTCGCCGCGACCAGTCACGCCGCCAAGCTGACGACACGCGCCTCGGCCAACACCTCGCCTGAGCCGTTCTCGAACATCGCCCTGTCGCTGCTCGGCGACGGCGCCGTGCCGGCGATGCTCTGGCTGTCGTGGACGCATCCGGTGATCGCGCTGGTCGTGCTCGCGGCGGTCACCGTGCTCTCGCTCGTCGTCCTGTGGGTGCTGTGGTGCTTCCTCGCGGGTCTGCTGGCGCGCATGCGCGGAGGCCTGCCGTCGGCCGCGCTCGAAGCGCCGAACCGGAGGTCCTGGTCATGATGCCGTCCCGTGTCACCCTCGTCGACGTCGGTCCGCGCGATGGCCTCCAGAACGAGAAGCAGATCGTCGATGCCGCGGTCAAGATCGAGCTCGTCCATCGTCTACAGGCCGCGGGCCTGCGCGAGATCGAGGTGACGAGCTTCGTCAGCCCGAAGTGGGTGCCGCAGATGAGCGACAACGCCGCAGTCATGGCTGGCATCGAGCGCAAGCCCGGTGTGCGCTACTCGGTGCTGATCCCGAACATGAAGGGGCTCGATGCCGCGCTCTCGGCGCCGCGTGCCGAATGGCCCGACGAGATCGTCGTCTTTGCCGCCGCGACCGAGGCCTTCAGCCAGAAGAACATCAACTGCGGGGTCGCCGAGAGCTTCGAGCGCTTCGCCCCGGTCGTCGCCGCGGCGCATGCGCATGGCGTGAAGGTGCGCGGAGCGATCTCGGTCGCGTTCGGCTGTCCCTACCAGGGCGAGGTGAGCGCCGACGAGGTCGAGCGCGTCGTCAAGCTGATGCACTCGGTCGGCGTCGATCATTGCGGCATCGCCGACACGATCGGCGTCGGCACGCCGAAGAAGGTCCAGGCCGGGATGGAGCGGGCGCTCAAGCACTATCCCGTCGCCGAGGTCAGCGGCCATTTCCACGACACCTACGGCCAGGCCATCGGCAACGTCTACGCCAGCCTCGAGGTCGGCATCTCGACCTTCGACGCCAGCGTCGCCGGCCTCGGCGGCTGCCCGTACGCGAAGGGCGCGACCGGCAATGTCGCGACCGAGGACGTGCTCTTCCTCCTCGACGGGCTCGGCATCGACACCGGCGTCGCGATCGATGGCGTCGTCGATGCGGCAGCGTTCATCTCGGGCGTGCTCGGGCGAAAGCCGGTGTCGCGATCGGGGAATGCGTTGCTGGCCAAGCGCGCCGCGGCAAGCGCCTGAGCCGGCGCGCAGACTCCAACGAACGGGAGAGATCCGCATGATCGAGCACGACCTCGACATCGCCACCGCCGACGGCGCGATGAACAGCTTCGTCGTCCATCCCGAGGAGGGCGGCCCGTTCCCGGTTGTCTTCTTCTTCATGGACGCGCCGGGCAAGCGCGAGGAGCTGCACGACATGGCGCGGCGCCTCGCGTCGGTCGGCTACTTCGTCGTCCTGCCCAACCTCTATTACCGCCGCACACGCGATTTCTATTTGAAGGAGCGCACCGAGCCCGCGATGGCCGAGATGTTTGCGCACATGGCCACCCTCGACTCGGCCACGACCGCCACCGACACGCGCGCCTTGCTCGAATTCGTCGACGCGCAGGCGCAAGCCGACGGCGGTCGCATCGGCGCCGTCGGCTACTGCATGAGTGGGCCGATCGTGATGTGGGCGGCGGCAGCGTTCCCCGAGCGCCTGCGCTGCATCGCCTCGATCCACGGCGCCAACATGGCGACGGACAAGCCCGACTCGCCGCACCGGATCGCGGCGAAGGTGCGCTGCGAGAGCTACTTCGCCTGCGCCGAGATCGACAAGTGGGCGCCGCCGGCCGACATCCTGAAGCTGCAGTCCGCGCTCGAGGCGGCCGGCACGCCGCACCGCATCGAGTGGTACCCGGGTGTCGAGCACGGCTTCGTCTTTCCGCTGCGCGCCGGCGCCTACGACCGCGCTGCCGCCGAGCGGCATTGGGAGCGGCTCTTCAGCCTCTTCGCACGTCGTCTCGCGCCGACGTAACATCGTCCGGCGACGGCCCCGGAAACCAGGCCGTAGCCCGACGAGGAGACGAGAGTGGCCATGAAGAAGACGCGCGAGCCGAGGATCGTGCGACCCGAGGACATCGACCCGCATCACGACTGGACCCGGCCGCTGCAGGCGCCCGGCCACATGCAGGTCGACTTCGAGGAGCGCGTCAACTTCCGGCGCCTCCACGACTACCGTCTTGCCCGCACCCGCGACGCGCTCTCGCGCTCCGGCCTCGGCGCGCTGCTATGCTTCGATCAGCACAACATCCGCTACACGACCAGCACGGTGATCGGCGAATGGGCGCGCGACAAGCTGACGCGCTACTCGCTCCTCACCGGCAACGGCGATCCCTATATCTGGGACTTCGGCTCGGCCGCCAAGCACCATCGGCTGTACACGCCGTGGCTCTGCCAGGACCACTGCAAGGCGGGCCTGCTCGGCCTGCGCGGCGCGGTCGGCGGCGACGGCAAGCTCTTCAAGGGCGCGGCGAGGGAGATCCAGGCGCTGCTCATCGAGGAAGGCGTCGCCGACATGCCGCTCGGCGTCGACGTCGTCGAGGTGCCGATGATGCTCGAGCTGCAAAAGCTCGGCATCGACGTGCGCGACGCGCAGCAGACGATGCTGCAGGCGCGCGAGATCAAGAACATCGACGAGCTGATGCTGCTCAACATGGCCGCGGCGATGGTCGACGGCGTCTACTTCGACATCGCCCAGGCGCTCCGGCCCGGCGTGAAGGAGAGCGACATCGTCTCGCTCGCGACGGCGCGGCTCTACAGCATGGGCTCGGACTGCGTCGAGGCGATCAACGCGATCTCGGGCGAGCGCTGCAATCCGCATCCGCACAACTTCACCGACCGCATCATCCGGCCCGGCGACCAGGCGTTCTTCGACATCATCCATTCGTACATGGGCTACCGCACGTGCTACTACCGCACGTTCAGCGTCGGCCGCGCGACCCAGCCGCAGCTCGACGCGTACAAGAAGGCGCGCGAATGGATGGACCGGGCGATCGACCTGCTCAAGCCCGGTGTCTCGTCGGACGTTGTCGCCAACTCGTTCCCCGCCGCGGAGGAGATCGGCATCTCGGGCGAGATGGATGCCTTCGGCCTCAACTTCTGCCACGGCCTCGGCCTGGGCCTGCACGAGCGGCCGCTGATCTCGCGCCTCAGCTCGCTCGAGGAGCCGATCGAGCTGAAGGCCGGCATGGTCTTCGCCGTCGAGACCTACTGTCCGGCGAGCGACGGCGTCTCGGCAGCGCGCATCGAGGAAGAGGTCATCCTCACGCCGTCGGGCCCCAAGGTGATCTCGCTCTATCCGGCGCAGGAATTGCCCATCGCCAACCCGTACTAGCGGCATCGATTCGAACCTCGCCATGGCGGACACCTCCACGAAGATCGGCTGGATCGGCATCGGCCGCATGGGTTACGCGATGGCCGAGCGCATCGCCAAAGGCGGCGCCGACATCACGGTCTGGAACCGGACGCGGGCGAAGGCCGAGCCGCTCGCGGCCGTCGGGGCGAAGATCGCCGGCTCGCTCGTCGAGCTCGGCGGCTGCGACATCGTCTTCGTCATGGTCTCGACCTGGGACGACGTCAAGCAGGTCGTCGCCGGCCCCGGCGGCCTGCTCGGCGGCGAGCGAACGCCCAAGCTCGTCGTCGAATGCTCGTCGATCTCGGTCGAGGGCTCGGCCGAGCTGCGCGCGCTGCTCGCGGCGCGCGGCTGCGAGATGCTGGCCGCGCCGGCATCGGGCAACGCCAAGGTGATCAAGTCCGGGAAGCTCTCGTTCGTGTGCTCGGGGCCGAAGACGGCGTTCGAACGGGCGCTGCCGTGGCTGAAGCTGATCGCGCCGTCGTCGAGCTACGTCGGCGAAGGCGAGCTCGCGCGCATCGTCAAGATCGCCCACAACGTCTTCCTCGGCGTCGTCATCCAGTCGCTGGCGGAGATCACGGTGCTGGCGGAGAAGGCCGGCGTGCCGCGCCACGCCTTCCTCGAGTTCATGAACCAGAGCGTCATGGGCTCGATGTTCTCGCGCTACAAGACCCACGCCCTCGTGAACCTCGACTTCAAGGTCACCTTCACGCCGCAGCTGCTG
>JAYVVB010000404.1:0-7316 GCA_043787455.1 Rhizobacter sp. | reverse complement strand
CGGCAGAGTGCCCAGCAGACCGCCGGGGCTGAGCGCGATCGTGCTCGACGTCGGATCGACGTCGCCGCGATCGGCCGACCCGGGCAGCACGTCGAGGCCGAAGCGCGTCTGGCTCGCCGCGAGGGACGCGCGGAGGTCGGCGAGGAACTCGTCGCGCCAAGAGGCAATTTGTCGCGCCTCGTCGGCGAGGCCGAGGCCGGCCGCCAGTTCGACGGCACTGCGATAGCCGATGTAGGCCCAGAAGTCGTCCCAGTACGAGTAGGCCGGCCTGTCGGAATAGCCTTCGTGGCTGATCGAAGGCGGCAAGAGGCCGAAATACGCCGCTCGTTCGGGACGACGGTTCGCCTCGGTCCGCTCGCTCGCGCGCAGGCTCTCCAAGTGGGCAATCGCCGCAGCCACGTGCGGCCACATCGCCCGCGCGGTCGCGGAGTCGTGGCTGTAGCGCCAGAGGCCGGCGGCGGCGAAGATGAACTCGCCGTCGCTGTCGTTCTCGGGAACCGGGTCGGCACCGCGAGCCGTGGCGCAGCACGGCACCTTGCCGCTCTTGAACTGGAATTGCCCAAACCAGCGCAGGAAGTCGCGCGCCGCGTCGTCGTGGCCGAGGCGCAGCAACGCCGATGAGGTGAGCGCGCCGTCGCGGATCCAGGAGCGTGCGTAGGCGCGTGCACCGGGTTGCAGCGCCACCCCGTTGCGATTGACGAGGATGTGAGCGAGCGAGGTCCGCAAGGTGCGAGCGATGTCTTCCACTTCCGCCGGACCGTTCAGGCCGACGCGATCGATCCTCGCGCGCCACTGCGCGGCAACGCGATCCGCTTCGCGCCGCACATCGATCGTCGCAGGACGCCGAAGATCGTCAGCGCTCGTCGTGATCGGCAGCGCGACATCGACCGTGCGCGTCTGGCCGGGGTGGAGCACGATCACGTAGCGAAGCGCCGCCGATGCGAATCCGTCTGCGTCGCGCACCGATTGCGCTGCGTCCGGAAGTGGGGCGTCGTCGAGCCAAGCGGTGACGTCGCCGGCGGCTGCCGGCTCGATGCGAACGCTGCTCGGCCGCGTCAAGGCGAGCAGCTGCGGCGCGCCGTTCACCGAAAGCAAACGTCCGTCCCAGGCCATCGTCTCGGTCGCCACCGCACCGCCGCGATGGGCGAGGAACTGCGTCGGCGGATTGACCTGGAAGGGCCGCCAGGCCAGGGCAAGCGTCACCGCGCGCGCTCGTCGACCGCGATTGGTGAGCGTGTAGCGGACGAGCGCGCGCGCATCGGCAGGCGTGCCGGCAGCGAACGCCGCGATGTCGAGGGCCAGATCGCCGGCGCGCCAATGGGTCGTCGGCATCGGCAGATCGCCATCGCGCAGGGTGTGCGTGATGCCCACATCAGCCCAGCTTACGATGTGCCCGTCGACGACGAGAAAGGGCTCCAGCGCGCCGACGCCAGGCGTCGGCTCGATCGCGCCGTCCTCGCTCATCAGTGCCGCGACCGGCGCGCCGTCGACGCCGAACACGGTCCAGTACGACTGCTCGCCGACGAAGCCACGGGGGTACCAGCCACGTGCCGATCGCTTGGCGATGCGGGCGAAGAACGCATTCGCGTCCGCGTCGTCGTGCAGCTCGATCGCCGGCGGCGGCGCCGCACCGGCGCCGACCCGAACAAAGCGCGCTTCCGATTCGGGTAGCCAGTGCTCGTGCACATCACCGCGCGCACCTTCGATGTGACGAACGGTGCGCCAGCGCGCGCCGTCGTCGGAAAGCTCGACGTCGTAGCGGACCGGACCGCTTCCTGCCGGCCAGCGCAGCGTCAACGCACCGAACTCGCGCGGTTCGTCGGCCGCAGGCGTGTCGGCGAGGCGGAGCAACGCCAAGTGGCCGAAGCAGGCGCTGCCGCTGCCGGCGCCACTGCCCGAGGCGATCGCGAGCTCGATCGATGCGCTGCGGCGCAGTGTCCGATCGGGCGTCGGACCCCACGCGAAGTCGATCTGCCGCTGCCGGAACTTCTGCGTCTGCCAGTCGTGCGGGAAGCGGTAGTCGGGACGCTGCGCCCACCAGACGTTCTCGCCGCTGGCGTCGAGGAGCTTCCACTGCAGCGTGTTCTCCGGCGCGTCGCCTCGAACGTCCGTCGCCAATGCGTAGCGCGGCGGAAAGTCGATCGCCAGCGCACGGCGGGCGCTGACGTAGCCGGTGACGGCGCCGAAGTCATAGTCGATGCACAGGGCGCGCCCGTGCGGTCCGTCTGCGAAGCGAAGCGCAGCCTTGACATCGTCGCTGGCCGCGATCGTCCACGCGGCGGGGTCGTCGAAGTCGTCGAGCACGCGCTCTTCGGCGCCTGCGGCGGAAAGCATCCCGAGCGACAGTGCGGCCAGGACGGCGATCGCCCTCATCCCTTGACGCTCCCCGCCATCAGACCCTCCATGTACTGGCGCTGCAGCGCGAGGAAGAGGACCAGCACGGGCAGGACGGTGACGACCGATCCAGCCATCATCAGCTCGCTGTCCTGCACATGCTCGCGCGAGAGGCCGGCGAGAGCGACGGGCAGCGTATGCAGCGAATCGTCGGTCAGCACGATCAGCGGCCACATGAAGTCGTTCCACGCACCGAGGAAGCTGAAGATCGCGAGCGTCGCGACGATCGGTTTCAGCACCGGCAGGACGATGGTCGCGAAGATGCGCAGCTCGCCGGCGCCGTCGACGCGTGCCGCCTCGAGCAGCTCGTCGGGGATGCCACGCGCGAACTGGCGCACGAGGAAGATGCCGAACACGCTTGCCATCGCCGGCACGATGGCGCCGCCGTAGGTGTTGACGAGCCCGACCGGCTTGAGCATCAGGAAGAGCGGCAGCATCGCGACCTGGCCGGGAATGACGAGAGCGCCGAGGAGGGCGCGAAAGATCGCGTCGCGGCCGCGAAATCTAAGCTTGGCGAAGGCGTAGCCGGCCATCGCGTTGAAGCTGACGGAGATGGCGGTGGCGAGCGAGGCAATGAGCAGGCTGTTGACCAAGTAGCGGCCCATGCCGACGCTGCCGAACAAGGTGCGGTAGTTCTCGAGCGTCACCACCCTGGGCACGATCGGCGTCGGCAGCACGCTCGACGCGCCGGGCGGCATGAACGAGACCGAGACCATCCAGAGGAGCGGAAAGACGCTCGCCGCGGCGAGCCCGGCGAGTAGCCCGTTGACGATCCAGACCGCGAGCCGTGGATTCATTCGCCTCGCCCGGGATCGCGCTCGAAGCGCAGGAGGACGGCGCTGACCGCGAAGATCAGGAGAAAGAGGAGGAACGCGACGGCCGAGGCGTTGCCGAGGTTCCACCAGCGAAACCCTTCCTCGTACATGAAGTAGAGCACGCTGACGGTGCTGCGCAGCGGCCCGCCCTGGGTCATCACATAGGGCTCGGCGAAAAGCTGGAAGTAGCCGGTGACCGTCAGGATGCCGACCATCACGAGCGTGGGAACGAGCATCGGAATCGTCACGTCGATGAATTGGCGCCAGGCGTCGGCACCGTCGACACGCGCCGCTTCGTACAGCTCGCGCGGTATCGCCTGCAGCGCGGCGAGCAGGATGATCATGTTGTAGCCGAAGTTCTTCCACGCCGCGAAGATGATGATGGCCGGCATCGACCAATGCGGGTCGCCGAGCCAGTCCACCGGCGCAAGCCCCAGGCCTTCGAGCGCCTGGTTGATGAGGCCGTAGCGCGTGTGCAGCAGGTAGCGCCAGATCACGGCGACCGCGACGACGGTCGTGACGACAGGTGCGAAGAGCGCGGTTCGGAAAAACGATGACCATTTCGCGACGCGAGCGTGCAGCAGCAGCGCCGTGCCGAGCGACAAGCCGATCGACAGCGGCACGCCGACACCGACGAAGTACAGCGTATTGCCGAGCGCCTGCCAGAAGAGCGGCGTCTGCAGCAGGCGCCCGTAGTTCTGCAGGCCGACAAAGCGCAGCGTCGAGAGATCGGCGAGGGCGTAAATGTCGAAGTCCGTGAGGCTGAGGACCAGACCGGCCGCAACCGGCAGGGCGAAGAACACCCCGATCACCGTGATCGCCGGCCCGGCCAGGATCCAGGCCGCGTTGCCGCGCCGGGTCATCGGAGAACCTTCGTGCTGCGCACTTCGGTATTCGCCCTTCGGGCGGCCGGGCGGGCTCATGCGTGGCGGCGGCGCAGCCAGCGCCGCTTCTCGAGCAGTGCGTCGACCCAGGCGTCGAGCTGCGCGCACGCGGCCGAGGCGCCCTGCGCGCGCTGCACAACGCGCTCGGCGGTCAGCTGCATCTCCTGGAAGATGCGCTCCCATTCGGGAATCTTCGGTGCGGCGCGTATGCGCTCGAGCTGCTGCGCGAAAGCCCGCGATGGCAGGTCGTCGGCGAGGCTGGGCGAGCGCCAGGCGCTGCGCCGCGGCGGCAGATCGCCGGTGAGGGCATGGAACCGTTGCATGGTCTCGGGCTCGCTCAGGAAGGCGATCAGCTTCCAGGCGGCATCCTTTCGCTTCGATCCCTTGAAGAGCACGAGGCTCGAGCCACCGGCGGTGGAGACGCCGGGACCATCGGGCCCTGGCAGCGGCGCCGTCGCCCAGTCGTTCTGCCGCGCAGCGGGCAAGCGACGGCGGAACTCGCCGATGTTCCAGGGCCCGGTGATGTAGAAGGCGAACAGGCCGCGCGCGAATTCGTCCCAGACATTCGAAACCTGCGTGTTGGTCATCGCCGGTGCCAGGCCGTCGTTGAAGAGGCTCACGTAGAAGTCGAGCGCACGCCGAAAGGGCGGCTGCGCGAAGGCGCCGCGGGTATCGTCGTCGCTGAGGAGCGGGCCTTGCTGCAGGGCCAGCGCCAGGAGCGGCTCGGGCTCGTTCAGCGGCAGCAAAGCGCCGTAGTGGCCCGCCCCGCCGCGCCGGCGAATGTCCTGCATCGCTGCTCGCCATTCACTCCAGGTCTCGGGCGGCCGCGCGTGCCCGGCGGCCTGCAGCAGGTCGCTGCGATAAAAGAGCAGGCGCGTGTCCACGTACCACGGCAAGCCGAGCAGGCGCGTGCCGCCGCTGGCGGGCATGCGGTTGGTGTCGAGGATGCCGCTGTAGTAGTCGTCGGATGCGATGCCGGCGTCGGCGATGCGCTCGTCGAGCGGCTCGAGCGCATCCAGCGCGCTGAACTCCGGCAGCCAGGTGTTTCCGAGTTGGCAGAGGTCGGGCAGTGAGCCGCCCGCGTAGGCGGTCAGCAGCTTCTCATGAGCCGCCGTCCACGGCAGTTGCTGGATGTGAACCGCGATGTCGGGATGGCGCGCGTTGAACCGCGGCAACAATGAAGCGACGACCTCTGCTTCCCGCCCCATCGCCCAGAAGTCGAGCGGGCCGGATGCGCCACGGGTTGGGGTGCAGCCGACACCGGCGCTGGCGATGGTCAATGTACCCCATCCCAACCGATGCAGGGCGCGCCGGCGCGATGCGCCGCCGCCGGCGCTCCCGCCGTCGCGCATCAGGCCGCCTTGTCGAGCCAGCCGCCGCTGAACCCTGCGCGTGCCAGGCCGCGACGCAGCGGCGCGCAGTTGCGCATGTCGTCCCAGACGAGCTGGTTCCGATAGTTGGAGATCATGGCCAGGATCGGGCCCTGGTCGATGCCCAGATAGTCCTTGGCGATCCAGCCGAAGGCCGGGTCGACGCGACCGTCGGTGAGCGGCACGTCGGTCGCTGTGAAGCTGCGGTTAAATGAGTCGTAGAAGCCGAATTTCGCGTAGATGAATTGACCGTAGCGCGTGTGCAGTTCCTCGGTCGCGGGAATCGCGATCTCGGGCGCGAAGGGCAGCGAGGCAACTGCGGCGGTCGGCGCGATCGTGCCGTCGTCGAGAGTGTGCATGCGGCCGGCACCGCGTGCCGAATAGTCGAGGAAGTAGCGCGATCGGCCCATCCGATCGATCTGGTGCATCGTGCCGGGACCGTCGCAGGCGGTGAAGCCCCATACGTTTGCACCGTATTCGAACCAGCCTTTCGGGTTGGCGATGGCATAGGCGCGCTGCGCGTAGGCAGCGCGCCGGCTGTTCTCGAAATAGTCGATGCCACGCTGCTTCATCGCCGCGTCCTGGATGCCGCGGAAGTCGATCCACAGATGCGAATACTGGTGTCCGAAGAGCGGCGCGAAGCTCAGGTGTTCGTAGCCCATGAAGCGGCCCCACGAGCCACGGTAGCTCTCCGACCATGCCGTCCACGCGCTCTCGTCGACCGGATGGGTGGGCGAGCCGAGTGCCAGGAGGACGACGAGCATCGCCTCGTTGTAGCCCTGCCAGTCGTGCGGGATGAACGCCGTCTCGGGGCTCCACCCCATGCTGAGGAAGTTGCCGCGGACCTGCGCCCACTTCCAGTCGATACGCCAGTAGATCGCGTCGACCGCGGCGCGGATCTCGGCCTCCTCGGGATGGGCGGCGTCGAAGTACGCCTGTGCGTGCAGCATGCCGGCGACGAGCAGCGCGGTGTCGACGGTCGAGAGCTCGGCGCGGTTGTTGCGCAGCCCCGTCTTCATATCGAGGAAGTGATAGAAAAAGCCCTTGTAGCCGGCGACGCCGCGCCGCTCCGAGCCTTGTGGCGCGTTGCGGAAGAAGCGCACGGTGGCCAGCGTGCGGGCACGCGCCTGTTCGCGCGTCACGAAGCCGCGATCGACACCGATCACGTACGCCGTGAGCGCCATGCCGATGGCCGCGATGCTCGCTGGCGCGCGGCTCGGATAGCGGTCCGGCACCATGCCGTTGGCGGGATTGCCGGTCTCCCAGAAGAAGTCGAAAGTGCGGCGCTCGATATCGTCGAAGAGCGAAGGCAGCGGCGGACGCGTCGCACTCGGCGGCTCGACAGCGGTGGCCGAATTCGACGCTGCGTCGGCCGCGTCGGTGTCGAACACCGGACTGCGCAAGAAGCGCGATTGATAGAACGATTCACAGCCGCCGAGCGACCCCAGGGCGCCGGCAGCGCCCCACGTCAACAGGTGGCGGCGGGTGATATCGGTCATCGGAAACTGTCGAACAGAGGGGCTTGGGCGAGCGCCAGCGGTCGATCGCCCAAGCCGGATTCGGTCAGCACATCAACCGATTCAACATCATCAGAACAGGTAGTGCAGAGAAAGTTTCAAGGTTCGCATCGGGCCGATCGACGAGCCGTCCGGATTTCCCAGGCGGGGGTTGCCGTCGGGACCGACGAAGTTATCGTATCCGCCCGTGTAGTTCACGGAGTTGAACAAATTGATGATGTCCGCACGGAATGTAAGTTTGCCGATGCCGACGCCGAACGCCTCACCGAGGCCGATATCGAGCTGGCCGAAAGTCCTTCCTTCGCCGGCCCGCACGAAGCAGGTGTTGAAACCGGC
>JAYVVB010000403.1:0-3343 GCA_043787455.1 Rhizobacter sp. | reverse complement strand
GCAAGGACGACCTCGAAGCCGATCCGGCGCCGTCGTCGTCGCGCCGGACGACCGCGCTCACGCCGCTCGACACCAGCGTGTCGGACTTCTGAGCCCGGGGTCCTTCACGGCAGCGCACGGCTTCGCCTGAGACCCGCCCACGCCACCCGCACGCGGCGCGCCCGATCCTCGAACAGGAACGAGGCCACGATCGAGATCGCGGCCGAGACGAGGCCGGTCAGCAGTGCCTCGGCCTGCGGAAAGCCGTAGTGCCCCGGATGCGACAACGTGTCGCCGACGGCGGTGAGCGAGCCCACGACGAGCGCATTGCTCCAGCGGTTGCGATAGAGCCGGGCGACGGGCGTGAAGCTGAGCAGCAGCGCCAGCAGGCCGGTGGCCAGGCCGGTCTGCAAGGCGATGGTCCAGTGCACGCTGCTCCAGACGTTTCCCAGGCTGCCCGGCATGCAGGTCATGCACGCGCTCGTCGGCTGCCAGAAGCGCTCGACGAAGAGCTTGGCTCTTCTCCAGGCGTTCATATCCGGCGCGGGCGCGACGAAGAAGCGCCGCGCCGAATCGCTAGGCCGCGTCGAGCGCGCCCAGCGTCGAGGCGTTCGATGCGGTCTCGTCGAAGAGAGCGGCCGCGCGTCCTGCCACGCGCCGATCGGCGACGCGGCGCGTCGCCGAGCCGGGGGTCGATCCTTAGATTCAAGACGGGCATGGAAGACGGTGGAAATCCGGAATTCTGCGGCTCGGACGCAGGAAAATGCAGCCGCGACCCACCGCAGGCACAAGTCGCGGCGACGAGGCGCTGCAGCGACGCCATGTGCAGTCTAGGTCACGGTCTCGAACTTAGACTTCTGCAGTGGGCGGTCGCGCCCGACCCTTCGGAGACCTCATGAAGACCTATCGCATCGCCACGATCCCGGGCGACGGCATCGGCAAGGAAGTGATTCCCGCCGGTCAGCGCGTGATGGTCGCGCTCGCCGCCGCGTCGGACGCCTTCCGCTTCGACTTCGAGACCTTCGGCTGGGGCGGCGACTGGTTCCGCGAGCACGGCGTCATGATGCCGGAGGACGGCCTCGATGCCCTCCGCGACAAGGACGCGATCCTGTTCGGCTCGGCGGGCGACCCGCACATCCCCGACCACGTGACGCTGTGGGGCCTGCGGCTGAAGATCTGCCAGGGCTTCGACCAGTACGCCAACGTGCGGCCGACGCGCATCCTTCCCGGCATCGACGGCCCGCTGAAGCGCTGCGGGCCCAAGGACCTCGACTGGGTCATCGTGCGAGAGAACTCCGAGGGGGAATACGCCGGCGTCGGCGGTCGCGTCCATCAGGGTCATCCGATCGAAGCGGCGACCGACGTGTCGATGATGACCCGCGCCGGCGTCGAACGGATCATGCGTTTCGCGTTCCGGCTCGCGCGCTCGCGGCCGAGAAAGCTGCTCACCGTCGTCACCAAGAGCAACGCCCAGCGCCACGCGATGGTGATGTGGGACGAGATCGCGAAGCAGGTCGCGCAGGAGTTCCCGGACGTCACGTGGGACAAGGAACTCGTCGACGCGTGCACCGCGCGCATGGTCAACCGGCCGGCCTCGCTCGACACGCTCGTCGCGACCAACCTGCACGCCGACATCCTGAGCGACCTCGCGGCTGCGCTCGCGGGCAGCCTCGGCATCGCGCCCACGGGCAACATCGATCCGGAGCGACGCTACCCGTCGATGTTCGAGCCGATCCACGGCTCGGCCTTCGACATCATGGGCCAGGGGCTCGCCAATCCGATCGGCACCTTCTGGTCGGTCGTGATGCTGCTCGAGCACCTGGGCGAGTTCGACGCGGCCAAGCGACTGATGGCCGCGATCGAGGACGTCACCGCCAACACGGCGCTGCACACGCGCGACCTCGGCGGCCAGGCGACGACGGACCAGGTGACGCAGGCGGTGTGCGACCGGCTCGGTGCCGACGCCGAGCGCAGAGTGGCCTGAGGTTCGTCGCGCGCGACGGCGCTCGGGTCAGCGTCGATCGCGGCCGAGTCGCACTGTCCAGGCCGGCTTGATCGGCGGGCGGGGCGACGGGCAACCGGTCCCCATCCGCTTCGGCGACATCGATCGGGTCGAAGCGACCCAGGCGCTCGTACAACTCGCTCGCGACCGCCGCGATGTCTGCTTCCGGGCGGTCGGCGCGACCTTGACGACATGGGAAAGGATTCGATCCAGCGCGAGCGGATGGTCGATATACGGCGTCGCGTCCGCGCCCTTGCGTCGCTGGTCGTGATGCTCGTGCGCGGCGGGCGCCGCAGCCCGAATCACCCGCCCGAGTCGTCCCTGGGGTTCTCAGCGGGACGAGGCTGCAGTCGACGCCCCTGATGCGCTCGAAGGGGCTGCGGAAGCCGCGGGCGCGCCGGGAGAGCCGCCAGGACCGAACAACGGGAAGTAGTAGCCCGCAGCGAACAACGCCGTGGCGAGAACCGCCTTGCCGAAAAAGGACTGCGTGAATGCGGTCAGCTTCATGCTTCGGCCGCCTCGTACTGCGGATGCATATCTCGATTACCCCAATACTTGGCAATGCGTCAAATGATAACGTTTACATCCATCGATGTTACGGATCTGTCGCAGTGAGGACCTACGAATTTCCGAAGTCTTTCTTGTGGGGCGCAGCCACCTCGGCATATCAGATCGAGGGGTCGGCGCTCGCCGACGGTGCCGGGCCGAGCATCTGGCATCGCTTCGTTCGCACGCCCGGCATGGTTCATGGCGGCGACACCGGCGACATCGCATGCGACCACTACCGGCGCATGGAGGACGACGTCCTCATGATGAAGCGACTCGGTCTCACCGCCTACCGCTTCAGCGTCTCGTGGTCGCGCGTCCTCCCCAGCGGCCGTGGCGCGGTCAACGCGGCGGGCCTCGACTTCTACGAGCGCCTGGTCGATTCGCTTCTCGCCTGCGACATCGAGCCGATGCCGACGCTCTACCACTGGGATCTGCCGGCCGCCCTCGACGATCGAGGCGGCTGGCTCAATCCCGACAGCGCCGATTGGTTCGCCGACTACGCTGGCATCGTTTTCAACCGGCTCGACGGTCGGGTCAGGAAGTGGGTCACCCTGAACGAGCCCTGGGTCATCGCCGACGGCGGCTACCTGCGGGGCGCGCTCGCCCCTGGTCATGAGAATCGATTCGAAGCGCCACTGGCTTCGCATCATCTGCTGCGCGCGCACGGCAAGGCAGTGCAGGCGTATCGCGCCCTCGGGCGACACGAGGTCGGCCTCGTCGTCAATCTCGCGCCCAAGCGCGCCGCAAGCGAATCGGTCGAGGACCTCGCCGCGGCGCGGCGCTCCGACGCCTACATGAACCGGCAGTACCTCG
>JAYVVB010000402.1:0-7941 GCA_043787455.1 Rhizobacter sp. | reverse complement strand
GCGCAGCGCAGCGCGCGCCGTAAAGACCATGTTGGAGAGCTCACCGAGCCAGTTCTCGCATTGCGCGACCGTGGTGGTGAACAACTGTGTCGTGTTCACCTCGACGACCCGTGCGTCCGAAGTGCCGACGAAGGGCGGCACCGGCAAGGTGGCAAAAGGCTCGCCGCTCGGACGCGTCAGCCAACGTCGGCTGACCGACGCCGAAAGCCCGGAGCGCGAATGCAGCGCAACATGCTCGCGATAGAAGTCAGGGTAGATCACGTCGTCGTCCATCAGCAGGTGCACGAGCGGCGTGGACTCGGCCCAGACATCGAGCAGCTGCTGGTGGTTCTTCAGCGGGCTGCAGGGACCTCGCACGACGAGCAGCTCCAGACCCTGGAGCTCGGCGTCGAAGCGACCCTGGCGAATCTGCGTGGTGATGACGGCTTCGGGACTGTCGTCGGACAGGATGACGCGAAAGTCCTTGAAGCTCTGGCTGCGAAGGCCGGCGAACAGGTCGCCGAGAAAGTCAGGCTTGTAAGCGGGGATCAGGGTCGCAACGCGGCTCATGGCCGCGCCGCCTGTGCCTCGAGCCGGTCACCGAGTTCGATCATCCGGGCGGAGCGGCTGCCGATGCGCCGGGCCGGCGAGCCGAAGTACATGGCGAAGGCCTCGCAGTCGCTGCGGATGAGCGAGAGCGAGCCGACACCGCTGCCCTCGTGCAGGGTGCAACCTGGCAGGATGACCGAGCCCGCGCCGACGATGACGTGGCGGCCGAGCCGCACCGCTGCGCTCTCGACATGGGTGAACTCGCCCGGGACGGTCGGATTCGACATGAACTCGCCCGAGTAGTCGTCGTTCGAGCTGTAGATCGTGACGCGTGACGACAGGCCGGCGTAGTCGCCCAGCTCGATCCGCCCCTGGCCGAGCAGGCCGCAGAAGACGGCGATATGCACATGACGGCCGATCGCAATGCCGCCGGCGCCGGCCGACAGCACGCAGAAGTCGTCGATGCGCGCGTGATCGCCGAGCGTGATGCGGGAGGCTCCGTAGAGCGAAGCCTTGCGCGACAGCCTCACACCCGCTCCGACGCTGCCGAGCCCGAGCCGGTGCAATTCCTCGTCGCTGTAGCAGGAGGACACGTGCTTGTCCCCGCTCAGCCGACAGCGCGGATCACGCCGGCGATGCGGTCGACGTCGTCGAGCGCGAGGTGCGGGTAGATCGGCAGGCAGATCACCTGCTGCGCGATGCGCGTGGCCACGGGCAGGTTGGCCGGGTCGGCCGAGGGCAGGCCGCGGTACATCGGGAACTGGGTGATCAGCGGATGGAAGTAGCGCCGACCATGGATGTTGTGTTCCTTCAGCCGGGCGTAGAGCGCGTCGCGCGCGATCGGGTAGTCGGGCTGCACCAGGATCGGAAAGTACGCGTGGTTGGCGAACTGCTCGCCGGCGTGCGGGACGCAGACGATTCCCTTGACGCCATGGAGCGCGCTGCGATAGCGCGCGTCGATGATCCGGCGCTGGTCGATCAGGCCGTCGATGTCGCGCAGCTGCATCATGCCTAGCGCGGCCTGGAACTCGTTCATCTTGCCGTTGATGCCCGGGGCGACGACGGTCGTCTCGTCGACGAAGCCGAAGTTCTTCAGATGGTCGATGCGTGTCTTGGTCTTGGCGTCAGGGCAAACGATCGCACCTCCCTCGAAGGTGTTGAACACCTTGGTGGCGTGGAAGCTGAGCACCGACAGGTCGCCGTGCTGCAGCACGCTGCCGCAATGACACTTGACGCCGAACGCATGCGCGGCGTCGTAGATGACCTTCAGGTTGTAGGTGTCGGCGATCTTCTCGATGCGGTCCACGTCGCAGGGGTGGCCGTAGCAGTGCACCGGCATGATCGCGGTGGTCTGTGGCGTGATCGCCGCCTCGATGCGCGCCGGATCAAGGTTGAGCGTGAGCGGGTCGATGTCGACGAATACCGGCTTGATGCCGTTCCACAGCAGCGAATGCGCGGTGGCCACGAACGAGTAGGGCGTGGTGATCACCTCGCCGGTGATGCGCAGCGCCTGCAGCGCGGTCAGCAGGGCGATGGTGGCGTTGGCGAACAGCGCGATGTGCTTGACGCCGAGATGCTCGCACAGCGCTCGCTCGAGGCGACCGTGGAAGGGGCCGGCATTGGTCAGGATCTTGCTGTCCCAGATCTCGCGCAGCATCGGCAGGAAATCGTCCAGCGGCGGCAGATGCGGCTGCGTGACGTAGATCGGTTCGGCGTCGGGTTTCATGGTGGGGGCGGCAGCGCGCGGGCGCTTCGAGTCTTGGCCCACAGCTTGCCCGTGAGAGGTCGATGCAAAAGCCCGACCAACGGCACAAAAGCGGTCCAGATGCGGACCCGGTCGGCGCTGAATCAACCCGGCATCGGTTCCGGCATCGTTTCGGGCGCGAGCGACGCGGACTGCGCCGGCTCATACACGAGCTCGCGCGCGACGGCATCGGCCGGCAGGCGCAGATCCGGCTGCATCGCGCGCGCCGTCGTCCGCTCCTGCGAGGTGGTCTCGACCTTGCGCAGCACCAGCCGCATGAAGGCCGCCTGCTCGCGCGCGCAGGGTTTGAGCTGCATGTCCAGAAAGCTCGAGCTGGCGATGGTGAAGCGGTACTCGAACCAGCCGAGGTACCAGAACCACTCGGTGTAGTAGATCCACGAGTTCTCGTTCATGGCCCGCACGTGGGTCGGGTCCTGCCAGGCCGTGAGCGCGGCCTCGTATGGCACCTCGACGTGCATCTCGCCCTCCGGCTTCAGCAGGGCGAGGCAGTTCGTCATCAATGCCGGCAGGTCGGGCACGTGCTCGAGCACGTTGTTCGCGTTGATCACGTCGACACTGCCGGCCTCGAGCCGCACGGCGCCGACGGTCGGTGAGCGCGCATCGATCGGCAGCACCACGTCGCCGGCGAGGTCGAGCGCGAGGTCGGGCTCGGTGCGGTCGAGTACGTCGAGGTTGAGCCAGGCGGCCTTGTAGTCCTTGCCGGAGCCGAGGTTGATGCGCGCCGGCTTCCATGGGGCCTGCGGTCGGCGGCCGGCATGGGCCTGGGCGAAGCCGCTCGCGAAGGCGAGCAGGTCGGCATAGGCTTCGATCGGATCGGTCTCGGCGAAACGCGCCAGCGCCGCCCGCGCGACTTCGTAGAACGCCGGCGTGGCGAAATCCTCGCGGAAGAATTGCTCGAGCTGGCCCGGGCCCTCGAGCCAGAGCACGCAGTCTTCGAACGCCGCGTGCGGTCGCGTGCGGGCGGTGCGCTCGGAGATCAACGGCGTACCGAGCGAGAGGCAGTACGCCACGCGCACCTGCTCGAAGCGGCTGCTCTCGTAGAAATGCGCATTGACGACGGCCTTGGACTGCATGACGAGTGCGTCTCGCTCGGCCCCGTAGAGGGCGGAGTCGAGCATGGTCACGCTGCGGCCGCAGGCGCGGATGCGATCGAGCCAGGCGCGCCGGCGCTCGTTCATGCTGCCCACGAAAAGCAGGTCGATCGGCCGTGCCTCGAGCGCCGACGTCTCGGCCGGCCGAAGGTAGGGCGCGTGCAGCATCGGCGCGATCATCGCGTCGTCAGCGCCATGCGCATAGGCGGCGCAGTTCTGCTGGTCGTAGTCGACCACGGCCGAGCTCGCGAGCAGCTGAAGGTACGTGGGCGACAAAGCCGCACCGCCGTCGCCGAGCTGCTCGAGGTTGACGACGATGCAGGCGAAGCGCTCGCGCTGCCCAGCCTCGAAGCCCAGGTGCGCGCCGAAGACGAAGTTGACAGCGTCGTGGCGCAGCCGGTTCTTGGCGATCGTCACCTCGGCGCCGAGGCGTCGGAACTGGTACCTGAAGTACCGCGCCGGGTCGAGCAGACCGAGCGAGTGCACATAGCCGGCCGGTTGCTGGATGCAGAGATGGATGGAGGGCAGCTTGCTCATCGGCTTGGTTCGTCTCGCGATTTGTCCGGGCGCTCGAGCCCGCGTCCTGGCGACTCTAGGCAGCGTACCGCGGAGCAAGCGCCGGATCAGCACCGCCAAGGCCGGGCAATTGCGGCGCTTGCTCCGCCGGCAGCGCCGCAGGCGCCAGGCCGGCGAGCGCCCGCGACCACATGCGCCGGTAAAGCGCCTCGATGTCGCGCGCGAAACGGGCGCCGTCGAAGAGCGTCCCCGACGTGCGCTGCGCGTCCAGGTGCCGGCGCAAGGCGATGCGCCGCGGCCCGTCGCCGGCCAGGGCGCACACGCGCTCGACGTAGCCTTCGATGTCGTCGGCCACCAGTTCGTCGAGATCGACGGCATGGAGCAGGCTCGCTGCGACCCGGTGGGCGAAGGTCGCACCACGCACCGTGGCGACAGGCACGCCGACCCAGAGCGCCTCGCCCGCCGTCGTGTGCGCGTTGCACGGCCAGGTGTCGATGTACACGTCGGCGCAGGCGAGCCGGGCGAGATGCTGGTCCAGCGGCAGGAGAGGCACGAACGCGAGCCGCTCCGCGGCGATGCCGCGCGCCTTCGCCGCGGCGGTGAGGGCGGTCTCGACGTTGGCGTTCCATGCCAACAGCCAGAGCACGCTGCCCGGGAGCCGCCGCAGGAGCTCGCACCAGGTGTCGAACACCTCCTCCGAGATCTTGTACGACTGATGGAACGCGCAGAGCAGCGTCACGCCCTCGGGCACGCCCCACTCGGCACGCGACGACGGCCGCGGTCGCGCCCGCGCGGCATCGTTGGGCTGATAGCAGTTCGGCAGCTGCGCGATCTTCTCGCTGAAGTGGTTCGCGTCGGCGAGCGGCGTCACCACCGGATCGCCGATGAAGTAGTCGATGAAGGGCGCGCCGGTCGTGCCCGGAAAGCCGAGCCAGCTCACCTGCAGGGGTGCTGGGCGCTGGGCCAGCACCGGCATCAAGGTGTCATGCGTCGCGCCCTTCAGGTCGACCAGGATGTCGATCTCGAGCTGGCGAACGCGCTGGGCCATGGCCACGAAGTTGAGCCCGCGCAGGTCGACGAAGCGCTCGCAGGCGACGAGCATCCGCTGTCGCATGGCGCTGCCGTCGTCGGGTCCGGTCGAGAGCAGCGTCACCTCGAAGCTTTCGCGGTCGTGGCATTCGAGCATCTGCGCCATCAGCTGGCTCGTCGCGTGCTGGTGGAAGTCGGCCGACAGGTAGCCGATGCGCAGGCGTCCGGCGCGACCGCGCGCGGGCCGTTTCGGCAGGGCCGGATAGCCCTGCATGACGTGCAGGGCATAGTGCCGCGCGACCTTCTTCTGCGCGACAGGATCGGCGCTGAGAACGGCATGCGGAAACGCGCCCGTCTCGACCGCGCTCTCGGGCGCAAGGAGATGAAGGGCAGCGGTCAGCTCGTTCATTGTTTGCGCGGCCTGCGGCCAGCGGCAGGCCTCGCGCTCGAGAAAGGCCAGCTGGCCACGCGCGGCCATCTCGCTGGTGCCTAGGCCCAGAACGATGGCCGTCCTCACGCACTCGGCGGCCTCGGCCTTCATACCCAGATCCTTGAACGACATGCCGAGGCGAAAGTGACAGGTCGCATCGTCCATGCGGAGCGCGAGCGCGTCGAAGAAGGAACGGATCGCCTCTTCGTGACGACCGCATCGCTGCAGCGAGACGGCCAGCGACACGTGGTGCTCCGGGTCGCGGGCGGCGCCGGCGGGCAGTTCGCGCAGACAGGCGATCGCCTCTGCCGGGCGGCCGAGCCCGAGAAGAGCGTGCGATTCGAGGGTGTAGGCGAGGCCGTCGTCCGGCGCGTGCCGGCGCAGCAGGCGGGTGCACTGCACGGCGTCGGCGGGACGGCCGGCCTTGATGAGCGCGTGCGCCAGGGCCAATGCGTAGGCGCGGTCGGCATGCAGCACCGCCGCCTGCTCGAAGGCCTTGACCGCCGGCAACCATTGGTCGCGGCCGGCATGGGCCTGACCAGCCCGCCAGCGCTTGTGCGCGCGGGCGTGGGCGCTCGAATCGCCGGGCGACCCGGGCAGGGGCAGCTGAAGAGCCATAGGAAGTCGGCCGGCGCGACAGGCGCGTTGCGGCGAAGGCAAAGGGTTGGATGGCGAGCGTAGAAGCAGGCGCGCCGACGCGATGCGGCGAATTGAGGTGCCGCGGGCGGCCAGTTCAGGCGTGCAGCGCGCCGGGAGCGGTCGGCACGTCGGGGAAGATCTCGCTCTGGCGCCGCATCGCCACCGCGCGCTCGCGCCAATGCGCAGCCGCATCGGTGCGGCCGAGGCCGCCATGGAGCACCGACAGGTTGTAGGCGGCCAGAAAGCTGCCGCGGCCGCGCACGCTGTCCTGCAGATGCGGCTGCTCGCCGATCTCGAGCGCGCGCAGCCAGCTCGCCTCGACCCGGACCAGCCACGGTCCCGCGCTCGCCGGCGCGGCGGCCGCGCAGTCGAGGAACAGGTCGCCCATGGCGAAATGAAAGTCGGGCGAAGCCGGCCAGCGCGGCAGCTCGGCGTCTGCGAGAGCCACGGCCTCGTCGAGACAGCCGCACTTCTTCAGCGTGAAGATTGTTCGCACGACGAGGTCGTGGCGCCAGGCCGCGCACGGCTCGACCCGCGCCAGCGCCCGGAGGTAGTGCGGCAGGGCGGCGTCGAAGCGCGCACGGACCTCGAGGTCCTTGCCGAGCTGGTAGTGGAGATAGGCGTCGTCGGGCTGCTCGGCGAGCGCGAGCGTGAGCAAGGTCTCGTTGCGCCCGGCCTTACGGGCCTTTTGCGCGTCGAGATAGCCGTCGTGAGCGACGACGAGCGGAAGGCGCTGCCGTGCCAGCGTCGACGCCGGCTGCTCGTGGACTCGCCCTTCGTAGGCGATGCCGGCCGGCAGAACGCGCGCCAGCCAGCTCGGCGCCGCGCCGGCGCCGTTGCCGGCCGAGGGATCGAGCAGGCTGGTGACGTTGATCTGGCCGATAAATGCGGGCGCCTGCCGGCGCAGCGCATCGAGGCACGCGCCGCCGTGCGTGATCCATTCGTCGCCATCGAGGATCAAGCGCCAGGGAGCGTCGGTCAGCGCCAAGGCGGCGTTGCGGGCGGCAGCGAAATCGTCACTCCACGTGAAATGCGACACCTGCGCGCCCATGTGTCGCGCGATCACCGGCGTCGCGTCGCGCGAGCCGGTGTCCAGGACGACCATCTCGTCGACCCAGGGGAAGGCGCTCGCGAGACAGCGCTCGACGCTGCGAGCCTCGTCGCGGACGATCATGACGAGGGCGATCCGGTACATGCAGGGTGCGGGTCGGGAGACGAGGCTGTATGACACCACTGCGCGCCGGCCTGAAAGCCTGGATCTGGGCGGCAATCCTTCTCGTTCTCTGCCGATTGTTGCGGCAGCGAGGCGTGGCTCCCGGGAACGGGACTCGGTCCCGGCTCAAGTTCGCGCAACGTCGCTCGATAACCCTGCCAACGTTCCTGGAGTTTCGGGTTCGGGGTCCGGTTAGCCGGCCAAGGGTGGGGCAAGACATCGATCGCCCCACGCATGGTTGACTAATGCGGGCGGTGTCTGCGGGAGGTCCCCGAACGCAGGCATGCAAACGGCGGCAACGAGGGTCCGCTTTCGATGCAACCGCGTGTAAACGCCGGCAGCTAGGCCGGGCAACATTCAACCTCAGGAGTTCCTCCCATGTCAGCCACGATCAACACCAACGTCAACTCGCTCAACGCACAGCGCAACCTGACGACCTCGCAGATGTCCCTCGCGACCTCGATGCAGCGCCTGTCCTCGGGCCTGCGCATCAACTCAGCCAGGGACGACGCCGCCGGCCTGGCCATCGCCGACCGGATGAACGCCCAGATCAAGGGCATCAACGTCGCGGTCCGCAACGCCAACGACGGCATCTCGCTGGCGCAGACGGCTGAAGGCGCGCTCGCCACGGTCACCGATGTGCTGCAACGCATGCGTGAACTGGCGGTGCAGGCCCAGAACGGCTCGAACGGCACCACCGACCGCGCCAATCTCGACACCGAGTACCAGC
>JAYVVB010000401.1:0-5074 GCA_043787455.1 Rhizobacter sp. | reverse complement strand
TCAACTGGAAGGAATTTCCCTGGCATTGGTCCGTGTCGGACTCGTTCGTCGCACAGATGCTCCTCGTCGTCCTCGCGCCGGGCCTGCTCGCGTTCGTGTTCGGCTTCTTCGCCTTCCGCTCGCGCATCAAGGGCGTCTACTTCTCGATCATCACGCAGGCAATGACCTTCGCGATGATGCTTCTCTTCTTCCGCAACGAGACCGGCTTCGGCGGCAACAACGGCTTCACCGACTTCAAGCGCATCCTGGGGCATCCGCTGGCGACGCCGTCGATGCGGATGACGCTCTTCGTCATTACCGGCTGCACGCTGATCGCCTTCTTCCTGCTGGCCCGCGCGATAGTCGAGAGCAAGTTCGGCCGGGTGCTGCAGGCCATCCGCGACGCCGAGAGCCGGGTCATGTTCACCGGCTACGACCCGCTGCGCTACAAGCTCGCGATCTGGACGCTCTCGGCCGTGATGTGCGGCATCGCCGGCGCGCTCTACGTGCCCCAGGTCGGGATCATCAACCCGAGCGAGATGACGCCGGCGGCCTCGATCGAGATCGCCATCTGGACGGCGGTCGGCGGCCGCGCGACCTTGATCGGACCGATCGTCGGCGCCTTCTTCGTCAACGGCGCGAAGAGCTGGTTCACGCAGGCCTTTCCCGAGTTCTGGCTCTACGCCCTCGGCGCGATGTTCATCGCCGTCACGCTCTTCCTGCCGAACGGCATCGTAGGCCTCGTGCGCGGTCCCGACGGCGTGCTCGCGCGCCTGCGCAAGGCCACGAGGAAGGAAGGGGGCAGCGCCTCGTGACCCCCGACCTGATGCAGGCGGGCGGGCGCGCCCGGCGCGCCGCCGAGTTGCGCACCAACGCCGCCGTGATCGGCGAGTCGGGTGGTCGCGAGGCGAGCTACTCGCGCATCGCGACCGGCGAGCTCGACGTCACCCATGGTGCGATCCTCTACCTCGACGACATCACCGTCAGCTTCGACGGCTTCAAGGCGCTCAACGCGCTGTCGCTCTCGATCAGCGCCGGCGAGATGCGCTGCATCATCGGCCCGAACGGCGCCGGCAAGACGACGATGATGGACGTCATCACCGGCAAGACGCGACCCGACGTCGGCCGCGCCTTCTTCGGCTCGACCATCGACCTGCTGCGTCTGCGCGAGAACGAGATCGCCTCGATCGGCGTCGGCCGCAAGTTCCAGAAACCCACGGTCTTCGAGCACCTGTCGGTGTTCGAGAACCTCGAGCTCGCGCTCAAGGCCGACCGCGGCGTGCGCGCTTCGCTCTTCTTTCGCCCCTCGGGCGAGCAGCTCGACCGGATCGGCTCGACGCTCGTCCTGATCCACCTGAAGGACCATGCGCAGCGCCCGGCGGGGCTGCTCTCGCACGGCCAGAAGCAGTGGCTAGAGATCGGCATGCTGCTGATCCAGAACCCGAAGCTGCTGCTCCTTGACGAGCCCGTGGCCGGCATGACCGACGAGGAGACCGATCGCACTGCCGAGCTCTTCCTCTCGCTCGAGAGCAGTCATTCGCTCGTCATCGTCGAGCACGACATGAAGTTCATCCATGCCCTCACGCACGGCAATCCGGCCAAGAAGGTCACTGTGCTGCACGAGGGCAGCGTGCTCGCCGAAGGATCGCTCGCCGACGTGCAGCAGAACGAGAAGGTGGTCGAGGTGTACCTTGGCCGCTGAGTTCTCTGCACTCCCTCTCCCGCTGGCGGGAGAGGGCAGGGATGAGGGCGATGGCGGCGCACGGCCCTCACCCCAACTCTCTCCCGCGAGCGGGAGAGGCGGTCAGCCGCTTCTGAAGATCGAGGCGCTGAACCAGTACTACGGCGGCTCGCACATCCTGCGCAACGTCGCGCTCGAGGCCGCCTGTGGCGAGGTCACGGTGATCCTCGGCCGCAACGGCGTCGGCAAGACGACGCTGCTGAAGAGCCTGATGGGCGTCGTGCCCGTCCGCTCCGGGACGGTCCGCTTCGGCGACGCCAATATCACCCACGACACGCCGTACCAGCGCGTGCGCCGCGGCATCGGCTACGTGCCCCAGGGGCGCGAGATCTTCAGCCGCCTCACGGTGCAGGAGAACCTGCACATGGGCCTGGCGTACAAGAGCGGCCGCACGCCGCTGCCCCAGGAGCTGTTCGAGCTTTTCCCGGTGCTGAAGCAGATGCTCCATCGCCGCGGCGGCGACCTCTCGGGCGGCCAGCAGCAGCAGCTCGCGATCGCGCGCGCGCTTGCCGCCGGGCCGTCGCTGCTCGTCCTCGACGAGCCGACCGAAGGCATCCAGCCGTCGATCATCAAGGACATCGGCCGCGTCATCCGGATGCTCGCCGACACCGGTCTGCCGACCTCCGGCCCGCCGCAGCGCATGGCGATCGTCCTGGTCGAGCAGTACTACGACTTCGCCGCCGAGCTCGCTGACCGCTATCTCGTCATGGAGCGCGGCGAGGTCGTGCAGCAGGGCCGCGGCGCCGACATGGAAGGCGAGGGCGTTCGCGCCCGGATGTCGATCTAGCGCCGGCCCGACGCCGCGTCGCGACGCGACGACAATCGCGCGATCCGCAGTCGGCGCGAGGTCCACCATGATCACCGTTCACCACCTCAACAACTCGCGCTCGCAGCGCGTCCTCTGGCTGCTCGAGGAGCTCGGCGTCCCGTACGAGATAAAGAAGTACCAGCGCGACGCCAAGACGATGCTCGCGCCGCCCGAGCTCACGCGCGTTCATCCGCTCGGCAAGTCGCCGGTGATCACCGACAACAACGTCACCGTCGCCGAGTCGGGCGCGATCATGGAGTACCTGCTCCAGACCTACGGCACCGGCCGGCTCGTGCCACCGGCGGGCAGCGAAGACCGTCGCCGCTTCACTTACTGGATGCACTTCGCCGAAGGCTCTGCGATGCCGCCGCTACTGCTGAAGCTGATCTTCGACCGCATCGAGACGGCCCCGATGCCGTTCTTCGCCAAGCCGATCGCGAAGGGCATCGCCAGGCGGGTGAAGGGTCTGATGGTCGAGCCCAACCTGAAGCGACAGCTCGACTTCATGGAAGGCGAGCTCAACCGCAACGAATGGTTCGCCGGCAGCGAGTTCACCGCCGCCGACATCCAGATGAGCTTTCCGATCGAGGCTGCGGCGCAGCGCGCGGGCCTCGACGCGAGTCGGCCCAAGCTCATGGCCTATCTGAAGAAGATCCACAAGCGCCCGGCGTACGAGCGCGCGCTCGAGCGCGGCGGCCCCTACAGCTTCGCCAACGACTGAGGTCGAAAGACGGCGCGCGCTCAGCGCGACGTCGTGTCGCCGTCGGGTGCCTTGACCTCGAAGCGCACCGACTGACGCAGCGGCTTGGCGGTGCTTCGCGCCAGGGTCGTCGTCGGTGCCAGGGTCGGCGTCGCCGGCGCAGGACGCGGCGGATCGAGCAGCGCGAGCGCCGGGCTCTTGATGGCCGTGGCGAAGCCGATCACGGTCATGCCCGAGTCGAACGGAAGCTTCTTGCGCGGATCGGCGCCATGCGCCAACAGGAATCGGACCATGTCGCCCTGGCTCGCCGGATCGCGAAGGAATCCCGGCAGCAACACCTGCTGCAAGGGCACCGAGCCGAGCTGGGCGCCGCGGCTCGGCGGCGCTTCGTTGGCGAGCTTCGGCAGCTCGTAGAGCCACCACTCGAGCGCAGTCCAGTGGCTCGCGCGCAGGGCCTCCTCGAAGCCGCTCGGCAACGTACCCTCGAAGTGATCGAGGGCCGACTGCGACGTGTGCCCTGCGACCTTCAGGTCGCGCGCGAAGCGTGAGCCGACCAGGTCGGGGTCGAGCGCCTCGAGCGGATTGAACGAGAGCGTGCCCGGCTCGAGCTTGCCGCGATCGAGCCAGCCGACGAGGACATGGTCGAGTCCGGCGCTGCGTGCGTGCGAGCAGCTCAACATGCGAAAGACGTCGTGCCGGATCGCGCGCGGGTCGCTGTCGGCCATGAAGACGAATGAGCGCAGGACCTCCGGCGACGCGCCGGCGAAGTTCGGGCAGGCGTCGACCTCGGCTAGGTCCTGCAGCGGCGAGCGCGGGCAGCGCTCGAGCTTTGCGCCCTTGTCGATCAGCTCGGGCAGGGCGCGCCACAGGCGCTCGTCCTGCGTCGCCGCGGCGAGCGGACACGCCTGCAGGCCGTTGTGCGCGATGTCGGCCTCGCGGATGCTGCCGGGAGCGAAGGTACAGCGCGCGTTGAGCGCGCGCTGCACGCTGTCGAGCAGGATGCAGGGCGTCGCGTCGTCTTCGGTGAGCTTGCCGTGGACATGCTTGACGATGTCCCACGTCATGCTCGTGTCGGTGGCGATGCCTGTGGCCGTGAGGATCAGCCCGGGCGCGGTGCAGCCGGCGAGCGCGACCAGGCCGAGCGCGAGGGTCGCAAAGGCGAGTGCGAGGTGAGAGCGGCGAAGCATGGGGCGAGGTGCGGGCGGCCCGTCGCACCAGCGTGGCTTCGACGAGCGCACGCGAGACGACGGAGGCCGATCGTAGCCAGGGCGCCGCGCCCTTGTCTGTGACGAAACCCCTCGAACGGGCGCCAAGACGTAACACGATGTGGCCGCGAGAAGAGGCGCGTGCGAAGCGACCGGGATACAGTGCACCGGATGTCTTCGGTCCGCCTCGTCGTCGCTGTCGTTGCGCTCGTCGGGCTCGCGGCACGGGCCGACGCCGCATCGGTGGCCCCGGTCGGCGCCGAGCACGGCATGGTGGTCACCGCCCAGCACATCGCGACCGAGATCGGCGTCGATGTGCTCAAGCGCGGCGGCAATGCCGTCGACGCGGCAGTCGCGGTCGGCTATGCGCTCGCTGTCGTCTATCCCTCCGCGGGCAGCCTCGGCGGCGGCGGCTTCATGACGCTGCAGCTTGCCGACGGCCGCAAGACCTTCCTCGACTTCCGCGAGAAGGCGCCGCTCGCGGCCACGCGCGACATGTTCCTCGACGCATCGGGCGAGGTCGTTGCGCGCTCGACCCGGACTGGCCATCTCGCCGTCGCCGTGCCGGCCGCGGTCTCGGGTCTCGAGGCCGCGCTGGTCCGCTACGGCACGATGAAGCGCGCCGATTTGATCGCGCCGGC
>JAYVVB010000400.1:0-6344 GCA_043787455.1 Rhizobacter sp. | reverse complement strand
TTCCTTTTCCAACGCCACCTTGGCCATGCGCGCCCAGAGGTAGGCGAACACGAGGTGGCCGCACACGCGCAGATAGTCGACCGCAGCGGCACCGACCTCGTCGGGATTCTTGAACGCCTTCATGCCGATCTCGGTCGTCAGCTTGGTGACCTTGCCGCCGAGGTCGGCGAGCGGGTTGACGAACTCCTGCATCGCCTCGTTCGTGCCTTCCTCCTCGACGAAGGCCTCGACGAGCTTGCCGAACTTCCTCAGCTTCGCCCCGTTGTCGGAGAGCACCTTGCGGCCGAGCAGGTCGAGCGACTGGATCGTGTTCGTGCCTTCGTAGATCATGTTGATGCGCGAATCGCGCACGAACTGCTCCATGCCCCACTCCCGGATATAGCCGTGGCCGCCGAAGACCTGAAGGCAGTGCGAAGTCGCGATCCAGGCGTTGTCGGTGAAGAAGGCCTTGACGATCGGCGTCAGCAGCGCGACGAGGTCGGCGCATTCCTTCCTCTCGTCCTCGTCGTCGCTGGCGATCTCGCGGTCGAGGAGCAGCGTCGTGAACACCGCCAGCGCGCGGCCGCCTTCGGCATAGGCGCGCGCGGTGAGCAGCATCTTCCTCACGTCGGGGTGGACCAGGATCGGATCGGCCGGCTTGTCGGGCGCCTTCGGGCCGGAGAGCGAGCGCATCTGCAGCCGATCCTTGGCGTAGGCCGCCGCGTTCTGATAGGCCACCTCGGTCAGGCCGAGCGACTGCATGCCGACGCCGAGACGCGCCGCGTTCATCATCACGAACATCGCCGGCAGGCCCTTGTTCGGCTCGCCGACCAGCGTGCCGACCGCGCCTTCGAGGACGATCTGCGCCGTGGCGTTACCGTGGATGCCCATCTTGTGCTCGAGGCCGCCGCACCAGATGCCGTTCCGGTCGCCGATCGAGCCGTCGGCCTTGACGTTCCACTTCGGCACGGCGAAGAGCGAGATGCCTTTCGATCCGCTCGGCGCATCCGGGAGGCGCGCCAGCACGAGGTGGAGGATGTTCTCCGCCATGTCGTGCTCGCCGGCGGAGATGAAGATCTTGTTGCCGGTGAGCCGATACGCGCCGTCGCCGTGCGGCTCGGCTTTGGTGCGCAGCAGGCCGAGGTCGGTGCCGCACTGCGGCTCGGTGAGACACATCGTGCCGGTCCAGTGACCGCTTGTGAGCTTGGCGAGATAAAGGCGCTTCTGCTCGTCGGAGCCGTGCGTGCGCAGGCACTCGTAGGCGCCGTGCGAGAGGCCGGGGTACATCGTCCACGCCTGATTCGCCGAGTTCAGCATCTCGAACAGGCACTGGTTGACGACATGCGGCAGACCCTGGCCGCCGAACGCCGGATCGCAGCTCAGCGCCGGCCAGCCGCCCTCGACGTACTTGGCGTACGCCTCCTTGAAACCGGTCGCGGTCTTGACTTCGTGCGTCGCCTTGTCGAGCACGCAGCCTTCGATGTCGCCGATGGCGTTGAGCGGCGCGAGAACTTCGCGCGCGAACTTGCCGCCCTCCTCGAGCACGGCGTCAATGGTCTCGGCGTCGACGTCGGCGTGGGCGGGCAAGGCCTTCAGGGCGCCGACGACGTCGAGCACCTCGTGCAGGACGAATCGCATGTCACGCAGCGGCGGGGTGTAGGAGGGCATGGGATCGGTTCTCCGGGATAGAGGAAACGTGGGCGAGCTAGGCGACGCAGCGACCGCTGCGCGCGTCGGCGGCGCTGTCGGCGATCAGGCGTTCGAAGCCGCGCCGGGCGCGCTCTTCGGCGCCGGCGTTGCGCAGGAAGCGCGCGTCGTGGTGCAGGGCGAGGATGAGCCCGTGGATTTCGAAGAGCAGCTGCGCGGGGTCGGTCGACGGGTGCAAGTGGCCGGCTTCGACCGAAGCGCGGATCGCGCGCTTGAGCGCCGTCTGCCAGGTCTTCACCATGGTCAGCAAGGCGTCTCGGACCGGGCCGGGCCGGTCGTCGAACTCGACCGCGCCGCTGATATAGAGGCAGCCCGAATCGATCTCGACCGAGACGCGCTTGAGCCAGCGATCGAAGAACGTCCTCAGGCGCGGCAGACCGCGCTCGGCCTGCAATGCCGGCCGGAACACCTCGTCCTCGAACTTGACGTGGTACTCGCGCACCACCGAGATCTGCAGCTCCTCGCGAGAGCCGAAGTGGGCGAAGACGCCCGACTTGCTCATGCCGATGACCTCGGCGAGAGCGCCGATCGAGAGGCCTTCGAGACCGATTTGCGACGCCAGCGCGAGGGCCGCATCGAGGATCGCGGCGCGCGTCTGCTGTCCCTTGGGCAGGGCGCGCGGGGGAACCGTCAGGTCGGCATCGCGTGCCTGGAGTGAGTCGTGGAGCAGAGAATTCACGGGTCGAGAAGTCGCGGAAGTATCGACCGCGGAATCGAACGATCGTGCTATTTTGCCGGAAGAGCCGTTCGGCGCCAGGGGCCAAAGGAGACTTATTCGTGTCGTTTTCCAGGGTTTGCAGTCGAGAAGCGCAGCCATGAAGGTCGCCGTCGTCGGTCTCGGCGCGGTCGGCGGCCTGATCGCGGCGCGTCTCTCACGCGCCGGACACGAGGTCTCGGCGCTCGCTCGCGGCGCCACGCTCGAGCGCGTGCGCGCTCGCGGCGTAAGCGTCAAGAGCGCATCCGACTCCTTCTCGACCCCGCTCACGGTCAGCGATGACGCGAGCGCACTCGGCCCGCAGGACCTCGTGGTGATAGCGCTCAAGGCGCCCGCGATCGACGGCGCGGCCGCATCGATCGCCGCTTTGATGTCGCCGACGACGACCCTTCTGCCGGCGATGAACGGCGTGCCGTGGTGGTTCCTGCCCGCGGCCCTGCCGAACGAAGCGCCGCTCGAGAGCGTCGATCCGGGCGGACGTCTTCTCGCCCGCCTGCCGCTCGAGCGCGTCCTCGGCTGCGTCGTCCATCTCGCCTGCTCGACCCCCGAGCCCGGCGTCGTGCATCACGGTTTCGGCGAGCGCCTCATCGTCGGCGAGCCGCTCGGCGGCCTCTCCGATCGCGTCACGGCAGTCTGCGAAGCCCTGGCCAGCGCCGGCTTCAAGGCCGAGCCCAGCGCCGATGTCCGCCGCGACGTCTGGTACAAGCTATGGGGCAACATGACGATGAACCCGGTCTCGGCCCTCACCGGCGCGACGACCGACGTCATCCTGGCCGATCCGCTGGTGCATGCGTACATGCTCCGCTGCATGGCCGAGGCGGCGGCAATCGGCGCACGCGTCGGCTGCGCCATCAGCCAGTCGGGCGAGGAGCGGATGCAGCTCGCGCGCGACCTCGGCGCCTTTCGCACGTCGATGCTGCAGGACGCCGACGCCGGCCGCGCGATCGAGCTCGATGCCATCGTGAGCTCGGTGCAAGAGATCGGCCAGCGCCTCGGCCTCGACACGCCGAACATCGCCGCCCTCCTCGGCCTGACGCGCCTGATGGGACGCCAGCGCGGCCTGTATCCACGCTAGTTCCGCGCGCGCGGCGGCGAAGCTGCCATTCGCCGCCGCGTCGCGCACGCGCATCGCCCGCCGCGTCCTGTGTCTTCCGCGCCTCACCGTCATGCATTACGCTCGGGGGGTCATGGAAGTCTTGCAGCTCGACATGTCCGGCCGACCTCAAGCCTGGATCTCGGCCAAGGAAGCGGCCATCATCTACGCCAGCGACGGCGTCGCCTGGACGCTCGGCGACACCTTCCATGTCCTGCGCGGCGGCACACAAAGGCGCACCGGCCTGCAGTCGAGGATCGAGGTCCATCCGATCATCGCCGTGCGCGGCGCCGTGCCGAGCCGGGCCTGGCGCCGCTCGCCCGCGCTCAGCAACCCGAAGCTCTTCACGCGCGACCGCCAGGTCTGCGCCTACTGCGCCGGCCGCTTCCCGCTCGACGACCTGACGCGCGAGCACATCGTGCCGACGTCGCGCGGCGGCGCCGACAGCTGGATGAACTGCATCACCGCCTGCCGCGCCTGCAACGGCCACAAGGGTAACCGCCTGCCCGAGGAAGCGCACATGTCGTTGCACTTCCTGCCCTATGTGCCGAGCCTTCACGAAGACATGATCCTGCGCGGCCGGCGCATCCTCGCCGACCAGATGGAGTTCCTGCTCGCAAGCGTGCCGCGCTCGAGCCGCCTGCACGGCTAGCAGACGTCCAGCAGCTCGCGAAGCCGCGGCATTTGCCACGCGATTCACAGTTCTTTGCGTGGACTTCTGCGAGCGGCAAGGCAAGGTCGAAACGCTTGTGGTCCACTCGAAATCGACGTGCCGCGTTGTCGGTGAGTCGATGCCGGAGATCACCATGAAGCAACTCTTTCTCGCCGCCGCGATGGTCTCGCTGGCGGCCTGCACCACCTCGAACCCCGACGTCGTCCGACGCTACGACGCGCAGCGCATGTCGCAGGTCTACGACGCGACCGTGCTCTCGATCCGGCCAGTCACCGTCGAAGGCAGCCAGAGCGGCCTCGGCGCCGGTGCCGGCGCGGTCGCGGGCGGCGTCGCCGGATCGTCGATCGGCGGCCATCGCGATTCGATCGTCGCCGGCGTCCTCGGCGCGGTCGTCGGCGGCGTCATCGGCAATGCGGTCGAGCGCGGCGCGACGCGCGAGAACGCGGTCGAGATCCTCGTCCAGCTCCGCAACGGCGAGCGCCGCTCGGTGATCCAGGCGGTCGGCACCGAGAGCTACGCCGTCGGCGAGCCGGTTGTGCTCGTCACGACCGCCGGCCGCACGCGCGTCTCGCGTGCGCCGAGCGGATACGCGCCGGCGCCGGGTGTCTACCCGGTTCCCTCCGGCTACCCCGCCCCGGCTGGCTATCCTGCCCCGGCCGGCTATCCCGACGCGCCGGTGCAGCCGGTCTATCCGTCGTCGGGTCCGGTGCCGCCGCGCAGCTGAAACTCTCTGCCGCCACGACCTCAATCGCGGCGGCCGAGGGCCGCGCCTAGCGTCTCGACCAGCGTCCGGCGCAGCTTCGTCCACGCCGGCCCGCCGGCCTCGACGTAGCGCTGGTTGACCTCGAGCTCGAGGCCGACGTAGCGGCCGGGCGCGTGTTGGCGCCTGAGCTTCATCGTCACGCCGTCGCTCTTGCCGAGGTAGGGATAGTTGCGACGCAGACGCAACGCGGGATCGGCGGCCCGGAGCGCCTCGATCCACGCCGTCGCCAGAGCCACCTCCCCCGGGCGCGCCGGGTCGTAGAGCATGCCGATGTCGGCCGTGCGCACATGGCCGTCGAGCTCCGGCGTGAAGCTGTGCGACGCGACATGCATCGCCCGGTCGCCCTCGGCGACCGCGGCAGCGACCGCCTCGTCGACGGTGCGCCGATGCGCGTGGTAGTAGACCTCGAGGATCTCGCGCCGCTCGCGCAGCGTCAAATGCCGTGTCGCCTCGGAATGCAGCTCCGGGTTGCCGACCGAGCGGTTCAGGTCAACGAGCAGTCGCGTCGTCTCCTCGAAGTAGAGCGGCGCCGAGAAGCGCTCGGCCATCTCGCGAGCGAGCAGCAAGGCGCCGGGATCCCAGCCGCGATGCGTCGGCAGCAAATGTTCGTGACCGACGAAGAGCAGCCGGTATCGGGCCGGCACCCGATTGCCCGCATGCTCGCAGGTGAGGATCAGTTGATCGCGTCGCGGTGATCGCGAGCTCGCCTTCGCTTCGGTCTTGCGGCTCGCCATCCTTCGCTCCGTGGCATCGCCCCGCAGCGACAGCCGCGAGCACGACGACGCTCGATGGTAGCGAGGCGAGCCGCTTCGGTTTTCAGGGGCTGCTGAACACGCTGCCGAGGTCCTTGATCGATGCGAGGTCCGGGGTACTTCGTGAGGATCAGCTCGACTGTGAAGGCGTTGTAGGCGTTGATCGGGTAGGCCATCTGCTGCGGCTTGTCGAAGGCCTTGAAGGAGGCTTTGCTGACGGCAGACAGGCTATCGCGGTAGACCTGCGGCGCCACGCGGTCGGCCTTAAATCCATCGTATCGAACTTGAGATGCCTGCCCGCGGCGCAGCGGCACCACATGCTTGCGCAACAAAGCTGTCCAGGCCGCATGGCCTTGGTCGAAGGCCTGAGCGTGCGAGCCAGATGCGGCCACTGATGCGGCCACATCCAGCATCCAGTGGCACCGATCAAGTCATGCTCGCTCCGTGGTGGGGCAGCGACTGATGGCGCACGGCAGTTCGTCGACCTCGTTCGAGCGCTCACTGCTCGCGCGCTTGAACACCAGACGCTTTACGCCGGCACCGACCTCGCAGCGAACGGCTTGGTGGCCGTAGCGTAGTTCATTGCCCTCAGCGCGCCGTTCCGGCACCCATTGCTCGCGTGCCAAGCGGACCATTCGGGAAGTTCAGGCATCAGCGCCGGC
>JAYVVB010000399.1:0-8980 GCA_043787455.1 Rhizobacter sp. | reverse complement strand
CCGCGAGCGCGAGGAACGCCGCCAACGGGATGAGGAACCAGAGGCGCTTCATGCGGTGGCCGCTCCGAACGCCGCCTGGGCCTTGCTCTCGCGCACGCGGGCGCGGTAGCGCCGGTCGGTCGCGGCGAGCAGACCGCCGAGCGCCATCACGAGGCAGCCGCCCCAGATCCAGTCGACGAAGGGCTTGACGTAGACGCGCACGATCCAGGCGCCGCCGGCGACCGGCTCGCCGAGCGACACGTAGAGGTCGCGCGTCAGGCCGGCGTCGATCGACGCCTCGGTCATCGTCGATTGCGACACCGGATAGAAGCGCTTCTCGGGCGTGAGCGTCGTCAGGACGCGGCCTTCCTTCGTCACCTCGATCTCGCCGCGCGCGGCGCGGTAGTTCGGGCCCGGGACGTCGCGCGTGCCCTTGAAGGTGAAGACCATGCCGTCGATCATCGTCGTGTCGCCGACGGCCATCTGCACGTCGCGCTCAACCTCGCCGGTTCGCACGAGGGTGACGCCGAGAATGAAGATCGCGACGCCGACGTGGGCGATCATCATGCCGACGAGCGAGCGCGGGATCTGGCGCGCGCGGTGCACGATGCCGTTTCGCACACCGCCCGCGGGCCGCAGGCGCTCGACGAGATCGGTCGCGACCGACGAAATGATCCAGAACGCCATCAGCAAGCCGGTCGCTGCGACGATGCCGACGCCGCCCTTGATCCAGGCGGCGAGGAGGGTCGCGACGACGGCGCTGCCGGCGGCCCACTTGAGGCGAGCGGCGAGGTCGGGCAGCTCGGTTTCCTTCCAGCGCGCAAGCGGCCCCACGCCCATCAAGAAGACGAGCGGCGTGAGCAGGGGCACGAAGACGGTGTCGAAGTAGGGCGGGCCGACCGAGATCTTGCCGAGGTTCATCGCGTCGAGCGCGAGCGGGTACAGCGTGCCGAGCAGCACCGCGCCGCAGGCGACGACGAGCAGCACGTTGTTCGACAGCAGCAGCGTCTCGCGCGAAAGCAGCGCGAAACGCGCGCCGAGGCCGACGCTGGTCGCGCGCCAGGCGTAGAGCGAGAGCGACGAGCCGATGACGACGACGAGGAAGACGAGGATGAAGAGGCCGCGCTTCGGATCGCTCGCGAACGCGTGCACCGACGAGAGCACGCCCGAGCGGACGAGGAAGGTGCCGAGGAGCGAGAGCGAGAAGGCCATGATCGCCAGCAGCACGGTCCAGTTCTTGAAGCTGTTGCGCTTCTCGGTGACGGCGAGCGAATGGATGAGCGCGGTGGCGACGAGCCAGGGCATGAACGACGCGTTCTCGACCGGATCCCAGAACCACCAGCCGCCCCAGCCGAGCTCGTAGTAGGCCCAGGCGCTGCCGAGGGCGATGCCAATGGTGAGGAAGATCCATGCCGCCGTCGTCCACGGCCGAGTCCAGCGCGCCCAGGTCGCGTCGAGGTTGCCGCCGATCAGCGCCGCGACGGCGAACGAGAACGCGACCGAGAGGCCGACATAGCCCATGTAGAGCATCGGCGGATGAATCACCATGCCCGGGTCCTGCAGCAGCGGGTTCAGGTCGCGGCCGTCGGCCGGCACGGGCATCAGGCGATCGAAGGGATTCGAGGTCGCGAGCAGGAAGAGCAGGAAGCCGAACGAGAGCAGGCCCATGACGGCGAGGATCCGCGAGACGACCTTGTCGGGCAGGTGCCGGCTGAAGCTCGCGACCGCCAGGGTCCAGAGCGTGAGCATCAGCAGCCACAGCAGGATCGAGCCCTCGTGGCCGCCCCACACCGCGGTGACGCGGTAGTGCAGCGGCAGCGACCGGTTCGAGTTCGTGGCGACGTAGAGCACCGAGAAGTCGTTGCCGACGAAGGACGCCGCCAGGCAGAGAAACGCGAATGCGACGAGCGCGAACAAGAGGCGCGCCGAGGGCCGCGCCAGCGCCATCCAGTCGCCGCGGTTTTGCGCAGCGCCGATCATCGGCATGACGCCGAGCACGGCCGAGACGCCGAGGGCGATCCAGAGGGCGAAATGGCCGAGTTCGGGAATCATCGGTTGTGGCCTCGGCTTTTCACTTCTTCAGCGGCTCGCCGCTCAACGACTCGGCGAGCTTCGGGTTGCCCTGCTGCGCCCGTTTCAACGCTTCGGCGGCTTCGGGCGGCATGTAGTTCTCGTCGTGCTTGGCGAGCACTTCGCGGGCGACGAACACGTCGCCCTTGAGCTGGCCCTGGGCGACGACGCCCTTGCCCTCCTTGAACAGGTCGGGAAGGATGCCGTCGTAGCGTACCTGGATCGACTTCGCGGTATCGGTGACGATGAAGCTCGCCGTCGTGCCGTCGCGCTTCAAGGTGCCCTTCTCGACCAGGCCGCCGAGCCGGAAAGTGCGAGCGCTCGGCGCCTCGTGCGATGCGATCTGCGACGGCGAATAGAAGAAGACGAGGTTGCTCTGGAACGCGTTCAGGACGAGCGCCGCGGCGACGCCGACGGCAGCGACGATGCCGGCGGCGATCACGAGACGCTTCTGGCGCGGCTTCATCGCCAGGCCTCGCTCTCGGCCAGCGCACGGCGCGCGCGGCGATGGCGCAGCGTGACCATCACCGGCTCCGCAGTCATGCAGGCGGCGCAGACGACGTACGCGCCCCAGACATAGGTGCCGTATCCGCCCATGGCGAAGAACTCCGCTGCGCTGTTCCAGTTCACGTCGACATCCTTGCTCGTGGGCCTGGGCCCCGCGTCGTCGCTGCGACGCTCGCCTGCGCCCAGGCAGAGTGATTGTCGCGCTCGAGCGCAATGGCCCTGGCGCGGACGAAGACGACGGCGAAGGCATAGGCCCAGAACGAGAGCGTCATCAGCAGCATCGCGGTCAGCATCACGCTGGCCATTTTCGGCGACGACGTGACGCTGACGCTCGCGCCCTGGTGCAGCGTGTTCCACCAGACGACCGAGAAATAGATGATCGGCACGTTGACGCTGCCCACGATCGCCAGCAGCGCGCCGGCGCGATCGGCTCGGCGCGTGTCGTCGATCGCCGAGACCAGGGCGAGGTAGCCGGCGTAGAGGAAGAAGAGGATCAGCTCGGACGTGAGCCGCGCGTCCCACACCCACCACGCGCCCCACGTCGGCTTGCCCCAGAGGGCGCCGGTCCAGAGGGCGAGGAAGGTGAACATCGCTCCGGTCGGCGCGATCGCGCGCGCGACGATCGAGGCGAGCCGGGCGTTGAAGGCCCAGCCGATCGCGGCCCAGAATGCCATGACGACGTACAGCACCATCGACATCCACGCCGCGGGGACGTGGATGAAGATGATCCGGTAGGCGTCGCCCTGGGTCGCGTCGGTGGGCGCCCGCAGGAGACCGAGGTAGAGGCCGACGCCGGCGAGGATCGCGGCGATCGCCGAGAGCCAGGGCACGAGCTTGCCCGCGAGCGGATAGAACGCCGCCGGCGAAGCAAATCGGAACCAGGGGATCGTTCGGCTCATGGTCGACTCTGGGACAAGGTCATTCGGTGGCGATGCGCAACGCTGCTGCCGTTGCCGGCGGCGCCAGCAAGGCCATGAAAATCAGGACCGCGCCGAGGAGCGAGAAATGGCCCCGGGGCGAGATCCCCGAATCGACGGCCGTCACCGCGCCCGCACCGAAGATGATCACCGGAATGCAGAGCGGGACGATGATCAGGATCAAGAGAACGGCACCGCTGCGCAGGCCGAGCGTCAGCGCCGCGCCGAGCCCGCCGAGCAGGCTCATCACCGGCGTGCCGAGCACCAGGCTCGCCACCAGCGCCCCGATGCTCGCGGGCGCCATGTCGAAAAGGAGACCGAAGACCGGCGCTGCGACGACCAGCGGCAATCCCGTCACGAGCCAGTGCGACACTGCCTTGGCGGCGACGATCGCGATGCGCGCGCCGGGCACGAGCAGCATCTGCTCGAGCGAGCCGTCGGCGTGATCGCCGGCGTAGAGCTGGGTCACCGACAACATCGCCGCGAGCAGCGCCGCGACCCAGACGACGCCGGGCGCGATCTGGCGCAGCATCTGCGGCTCCGGGCCGACGCCGAGCGGAAACAGACTCACCGCGACCGTGAAGAAGGCCAGCGGCAGCAGCGCGTCGACAGGCCTTCGCGCAGCCAGGCGCAGATCGCGGCCGACCAGCGCGGCGAAGATGCTCATGCAAAAGCAGGCTCATGCAGCTGCACGATGGCGGGAACGGGGTCGGTGATCGGAATCGGCAAGTGGCTCGTGAGCACGACGCTGCCGCCGCGCTTGGCGTGCTCGACGACCAGCGCCGCGAGCGCGGCGACACCGTCGGCATCGAGCGCGTCGAAGGGTTCGTCGAGGAGCCACGGCAAGACCCCGCGCTGGGCGGCGAGGCGGGCGAGGGCGACGCGGCGGCGCTGGCCTTGCGAGAGCGTGCGCACGAAGGCGTCGCGGCGGCTGGCGAGGCCGAAGCGCTCCAGGGCGGCGGCGGCGGCGGCGTCGTCGACAGGCGTGCAGCCGAGTTCGAGCAGGAAGCGCAGCGATTCGCGCACCGTGAGCTCGTCCTTGAGCGCGTTGGCATGGGCGAGATAGACGGGCCGAGTTGCGGCGTCATCGCTTCGTTGCCACTCGATCCGTCCGCTGCTCGGGGCAGCGAGACCGGCCAGCGTTCGCAGCAGCGTCGTCTTGCCCTGGCCATTGGCGCCGCGCACCCAGACGATGTCGCCCGCGGCGGCGACGAAGCTCGTCGGCGCGAACAGCACGCGCTCGCCGCGGCTGCAGACGAGCTCGCACACGTCGAGCGTCGCCGCACGCCGGCTCAACGGAAGCTCTCCTTGCTGTTCGCCCATCGATCGCCAAGACCCGCCGGTCCCGTTTTTGGTTGTGGCGGATTGTCGCGGAAGGCGTCCCCGCTTCAGGTTGCGGTTGTGAGCGGCCGTACGGGACACCGGCACGGCGCCGACCGTGCCGTATTGCCGATGTTGTCCCATCAGCCGGGAGCGTCGCTGACCTCGAAATAGCGCTGAGCGGTGAACGCGATCGTCGCCACGGCGATCGACGCGCCCGTCGCGAGAGCGAGGGCGACCGCGAGCAGCGTCGGCCACGCGGCGCGCGGGGGACGCGGGTCGGCGCCGTGTCGCGCCGCCCAGCGCTCGTCGCTGGTCAGGCCGTAGACGATGGCCACGAGCATCGTGCCCGCAAGCATCGCGCCGAGAAGGGGCACGAGCAGCGTTCCGCGCGCGTCGTCGACGCCCCATTCGCGCATGCGCCAGAAGCCGTAGGCGCCGACGAGCGTCGGCCAGGGAAAGAGCCAGACCCAAGGATCGCGAAGGCCGAAGAGATAGAGCCGGTGCAGGCCGAGGCTGCCGCCCAGTAAGGCGAGCCAGGTGGCGACCGCCTTTGAAGGCGGGCGGCCGTCCCGCGTGATCGTCGCGGTCATGCCGGGACGGTCGAGGCGCCGAAGCCGAGGTTGCGCTGCATGAAGACGACGTCGAGCCAGCGGTCGAACTTCCAGCCCACGGCCCGGGTCGTGCCGACGTGATCGAGGCCGAGGTCGCGGCCCTTGGCTAGAACGTCGTCGCGGCGGCGGCCCATCTCGGCCTCGTCGGGCGGGTCGACCTCGAGCATGCCCGTGCCCGTGCCCGTGCCGTGGCCGACGTGCCAGCCGTAGATCGCCGTCACGGCGTCGGCGGCGGTGCTCGGAGGGACGAGGAGTCGACGCATTCGCTGGATTACCGATCGAGTTTATAATATTTGGTTTTTCGCGGCATTCGCCTGCGAGCCCTAAGGATAAATCACCATGGTCGTCATCAGGCTGGCCCGCGGCGGCGCGAAGAAGCGCCCCTTCTTCAACATCGTCGTCGCCGATTCGCGCCTGCGTCGCGACGGCCGTTTCATCGAACGCGTCGGGTTCTATAACCCGGTCGCGTCGGGAGCGGAGCAGCCCTTGCGCGTTGCCTTCGATCGTGTCGAGCACTGGACCGGCCACGGCGCGCAGATGTCGCCGACGGTCAAGCGCCTGGTCGAGCAGGCCAAGTCGGCGGCCTGAGGCGGCCGGCGCGAACGGGCGCACGCGCGCCATGAGCGCCGACCTTCCTTCCGACTGGCCGATCGACGCGCTCGAGGTCGGGCGGATCGGCGAGGCCTGGGGTCTGAAGGGTGGCTTTCGCGTCCTGACCTATGCCGATCCTCCCGAAGCGCTGATCGCCGCGCCCCGCTGGCATCTTCAGTCGCCGGCAGATCAGGTGCATGTCGCCGTAGGGGCGGCCCGCTTGCGGCCGTCGCTCAGGATCTCGAGCTTGCGTGCGCAGGCCGGGGGTTATGTCGCGATTTCTCCGGACGTCGCCGATCGCACCGCCGCGGAATCGTTGCGCGGAGCCCGGATCTTCGTCGCCCGCTCGAGCTTTCCCGCGGTCGGCGCTGACGAGTACTACTGGGCCGACCTGATCGGCCTGGCCGTGCGCAATCGCGATGACGTCGACCTCGGCGAAGTCGTCGGACTCATGGACACGGGCGCGCAGAGCGTGCTTCGCGTGCAGTCGGCCGACGCAAGCGCCGGCGAGCGCCTGATTCCGTTCGTCGCCGCGTTCGTCGACAGCGTCGATCTCCCGGCGCGCCGCATCGTTGTCGACTGGGGTCTCGACTACTGATCGGCGCGACCGAGCGAACATGCGAATCGACGTCATCACACTCTTCCCCGAGCTGTTCTCGGCGCACCTCGTCCACGGCGTGACGCGTCGCGCCTTCACGCCCGAGCGGCTCGACGTGCATCTCTGGCCGCTGCGCGAATACGGTGATCCGCCTCATGCCCGCGTCGACGACCGGCCGTACGGTGGCGGTCCGGGCATGGTGCTGCTGGTCGAGCCTCTCGAGCGCGTGCTCGCGGCGGTGCGCAAGGCGCGCGCTGAGACGACGCCGGCGCCGCTGGTCAATTTCTCGCCGGCCGGCACGCTCCTGCGCCAGTCGACGGTCACCGACTTCGCCGCGGGAACCGGGGCTGTGCTCCTGTGCGCCCGCTATGAAGGCGTCGACCAGCGCTTCATCGACACCCATGTCGACGTCGAGCTGAGCGTCGGCGACTACGTGCTTTCGGGCGGTGAGCTGCCGGCGTTGCTGCTCCTGGACGCCATCGCCAGGCTCCAACCCGGCGTGCTCGGCGATGCGCGCTCGCACGAGCAGGACAGCTTCTCGGCCGGTCTGCTCGACTTTCCCCACTACAGCCGGCCCGAGCGGCTCGCCGGCGACTCCGGCCGTGCGGTCCCCGACGTGCTTCTCTCGGGCCACCACGGCGCCATCGACACCTGGCGCCGTGAGCAGTCGCTGGCGCTGACTGCGGCGCGCCGTCCCGATCTCCTCGCCGCCGCGCGCTGCGTCGGCTTCCTCGACGCAGCCGACGAAGCCTTCCTGGCCCGCCATGCCGACGGACAGCTATAATCAAAAGTTTTTCGATCCTCTGGCGCGCGGGGCCTCGAGCTCCAGCCAACACGTCACGCCGATCCTGTCGGCCGACGATTCCTCAATACAGCGCGCGAACGATCGCCAGGAGCCCCCCGTGGACTTGATCCAGACCCTCGAGCGCGAAGAGATCGCTCGCCTCGCCCGCCCGATCCCGAGCTTCGCTCCGGGCGACACCGTGATCGTCAGCGTCAACGTCGTCGAGGGAACGCGCAAGCGCGTCCAGGCGTTCGAAGGCGTCGTCATCGCCAAGCGCAACCGCAGCCTCAACTCGAGCTTCATTGTTCGCAAGGTGTCGAGCGGCGAGGGCGTCGAGCGGACGTTCCAGACCTACAGCCCGCTGATCGCGTCGATCGAGGTGAAGCGCCGTGGCGACGTCCGTCGCGCGAAGCTCTACTACCTGCGCGACCGTTCGGGCAAGTCGGCACGGATCAAAGAGAAGCTGGCTTGACGTCGAGGTCCCCGTGACATCGGGGGCCGGCAAGGGACGACTGCTCTTCGATCCGGAGAGCCTGCCCGTCCTTGGCGTCGACGATCATCTGCCGGCGGTCTCTTCGGTGAATTTCTCGGCCGGCGCGATGCGCGAGCGCTTCGCTTCGCCGCCTGCCTGGCAGCCCGAGATCAAGGCCGAGGGCAGCTTCATCGAGCGCGCGCCGGCGCACGCGTCGGTGCTCGTGCCGCTGGTTCTGCGCGACCAGATGACGGTCCTCTTCACCCAGCGCACCGACCACCTCAACGATCACGCCGGGCAGATCAGCTTCCCGGGCGGTCGGGCCGAGCCCGAGGACGTCGATGCGGTGGCCACGGCCTTGCGCGAAGCGCACGAGGAGATCGGCCTCGAAGCCTTCGAGGTCGAGGTGCTCGGCAGCCTGCCGACGTACACCACCGGCACGGGCTTCATCGTCACGCCCGTCGTCGGCCTCGTGGCCACGAAGGCGGCGCTGCGACCCGATCCGATGGAAGTCGCCGACGTCTTCGAGGTGCCACTCTCGTGGCTGATGAATCCCGCGAACCATCAGCGCCACTCGGTCGACGTCGCCGGAGCGAAGCGCGAGTTCCTCTCGATCCCGTGGCCCGGCATCGACGCCAGCGGCGCGCCGCGGCGCTACTTCATCTGGGGTGCGACCGCGGCGATGCTGCGCAATCTCTACCGGTTCCTCGCCGCCTGAGAAGCTTCACAGCTTCTGAGCGCCGGCCCGCAAGGGGCGCCGCTATGATCGACCGGGATGAGTTTTTTCGCCGTCCTGTTGGCGCTCCTGCTCGAGCAGGTGAAACCGCTGCCCCGCGGCAACGTTGTCCATCATGTGCTTACCGACTGGATCGGCGGCACTGCGCGCAACTTCGACGCCGGCAAGGAAAGCCACGCCTGGGTCGTGTGGTCCATCACCGTGCTGGTGCCGACACTGGTCTGTGCCGCGATCTACATCGCGCTCGCTCACTTCAACTCGCTGCTCGGGCTCGCCTTCGACGTCGGCATCCTCTACCTGACGCTCGGCTTTCGCCAGTTCAGCCACTACTTCACCGATATCCGCGGCGCCCTCGACCACGGTGACGAGATCGAGGCGCGCCGCCTGATGGC
>JAYVVB010000398.1:0-10481 GCA_043787455.1 Rhizobacter sp. | reverse complement strand
GCGAGCTGCTCGCCGACGAGCTGCAGCGTGGTGCCGACGACGGCGTAGTTGCCGCTGGACCAGGCCGCCTGCTGCCTGGCGGGCTGCGTCCCGTAGTTGCGATGCACGCGGTACGTATAGCCCCAGTACCCGACGCTCGAAAACAGCAAGAGCATCACTCCGCAACGCCACGTTGAAGACGACCGGACCCGAACCCGGCCCCCGCTTCCCCCACTCACTCCTCTCCGTCTCACCACCCCGGCCAACCAACTCAAAGGCGCCCTAACGCAGCGGAATCGGCGGATGGACGTCGAGCCCCCCGCGAGTGCGCTCGGTGATCCCTGCAATCTTCAGCCGGATGCGCTCGATCGCGTTGACCGGCTCCAGTCCCTTCGGGCAAACCTCGGCGCAATTCATGATGGTGCGACAGCGGAACAGCCGGTAGGGATCGTTGCCGAGGTCGTCGAGCCGCTCCTTCGTTGCCCGGTCACGGCTGTCGAAGATGAAGCGATACGCCTGGATCAGGCCTGCTGGGCCGACGAACTTGTCTGGGTTCCACCAGTACGAAGGGCATTGGCTGCTGCAGCAGGCGCACAGGATGCATTCGTACGCGCCGTTCAGTTTGTCGCGCTCGGCCGGCGACTGCAGGCGTTCCTTTTCGGGCGATAGTTCAGGATTGACCAGGTACGGCTTGATCGAGTGGTACTGCTTGAAAAACTGAGTCATGTCGACGAACAGATCGCGAATGATCGGAAAGCCCGGCAATGGGTGAATCACCACCGGTTCGCGCAGCTCGCTCACTCGCGTGATGCAGGCCAGGCCATTGCGGCCGTTGATGTTCATCGCATCGGATCCGCACACGCCCTCGCGGCACGACTTCCTGAACGACAGGGTGTTATCTAGCGCCTTGACCCGAATCAGCACGTCGAGAAGCATGCGATCGGTCGGGGCGAGGTCGACCTCGTAGTCCTGCAGGTAGGGGCTCTTGTCGGATTCAGGGTCGTAGCGGGAGATCGAGAGTTTCATGACACTTCCGTCGATCGTTGCCGTTGCGCGTTCCAGCTCACCCCTGCAAACGGAGCAGGATCCAAACGAGCCAGACGCCGAGGCCGAGCAGGCCGAAGGCCACCGCGGCGAGCAAGACATGGCGCAGGCCGGCGGGCCGGCCGTAGTCGAGCAGCACGTCGCGCAGGCCGACCCACATGTGCCCGAGCAGTGCCGCGAAGAAGACAAGGAAAGCGAGCGACGTGCCTGGACGAGCCATCCACGCGTGCCACTGAGGGAATGCTTGCAGCGGCTGCAGTGCAAACGAATAGAGCAGGAACAAGACGAAGAGCAGCATGTAGGCCGCACTCACGCGTTGCACCCACCAGGCCTTCAGACCGGTGAACCGCGCTCTCACCAGAGGACCCCTGCCGCGAACAGCGCTGCGGTGACGCCTGCCAGGTTCACGAACCAGGCACTGCGGCGCGCCACCCGCAGTGGCGAGCCAATGTCGAAATCGGTCAGCAGGTGGCGCACGCCACCGAGCATGTGCTGGGCAAGCGCCCAGACCACGATCACCGTCGCCGCCTTGACGGCGAACTGCCCGAACAGCGCCTTCACCTCCGCGAAGCCGGCGTCGTTGCGCAGCGAATGACCGAGCAGATAGACGGCTATCGGAACGCTTGCGGCAAGCACGACTCCGCTGATGCGATGGCCGATCGAGGTCAAGGCACCGACCGGCATCTGGATTCGCATCAGGTCGAGGAACACGGGACGATGAAGGCGAACCCCGCCATCCGCTCCGGCGCCGGGCTCGGGATGCTGCAAGACCGAGCGACCGTCCACGGCATCAAGCTTCGGATCTGAGGGTGGCTTCATCTGAACTTGCGAAGGTAGTCGAGGTCGAACGTGGGAAAAAGCGAGGGACGTCGAAGTCGGAGCCGAACCGCCTGCGCATTTCGGCTTCTTCGTTGATCGAGAGTCGGGCATACATGACCGGCAGAATCGAGAACATGGCCAGGGTGACCAGCGTCGGCCACTGCAGCAGGAAGCCCATGAGGATCAATCAAAGGCCACGTACGGGATGGCGGATTCGGACGCAGGGGCCCGGTCACCGCCAGGCTACCCTGGCGCTGCGCCTCGTACAGCACGCCCACGCGGTGGGCAAAAGATATAAGCGGTAGCCGAAAAAGACATAGCTCGCGATGTGCAAGGGCCCGAAGTGCGGATCGCCGTTCTCCCCGAGCAAGGTCGACCAGAGATGGACGCCGTTGTGGGACAGGAGATCGAGTCCGGGGTACCGCGTCTGCAGCCACCCCGCCATCACGTAGATCGTCAACGGAAAGCCGTACATCTCGACGAACAGCGCGACGACAAATGCCGCGAAGGCACCGAAGGTGCGCCAGTCGCGCGCCGTCTGGGGCTTGAAGAAGCTGAAGGCGAACATCGCGTGGGCGCTCCGCTCTGAATTCAAGACAGACCCTGACATCGTGTGAATGTCAACGCCTGTTGCGCTGCGATTTCAGGTCTTTGACCCCGCGTCACGGTCGAGCAGTGCCTTGCGCTTCTCGTACTCGTCGGGCGTGATCTCGCCATTGGCCAGGCGCCGTTGCAGCACCTGCTGCGGCGTTTCTCGCGGGCGGCGCCGCTGTTCGCCCGGCCGCCCCCACGAGTAGTAGACAAGGACGCCCATCAGCACCACCCAGAAAATCCACCACAGGCCGTGCATGCCGCCCATGTAGAAGCCACCGTCGTAGAACATGTGCATCTCCTTCAGTCTCGGACGTTAGACCTTGCGGCTGGGGTCCGGGTTGCAATCAGTGAGGCCCGGACGCGCTGCAGGCGTTCCCGCACCTCATGCGCGACCCTGGCCACCTCTGCATTGCTCGTCATCTGCAGCACGGCGACCGGATCCATGAAGCCGACGACCAGCCGGCCGTCGGACTCTTCACGAACGACCACGTTGCAGGGCAGCAGCAGGCCGATATCGGGTTCGGCTTCCAGTGCGCGATGCGCGAGCGGCGGGTTGCAGGCGCCGAGGATCCGGTAAGGCCGCCCTTCGATGCCGAGCTTGGCCTTCATGGTGGCCTGCACGTCGATCTCGGTCAGGACGCCGAAGCCCTCGGACTTCAGCGCCTCTGTGACGCGCGTGACGGCGCGGCCGAAATCCGTCTCGTCGAGGTCGCAGTGAAAGCCGTAGGAGGATGCGTTCTGGGTGGGCGATGGGACCGTAGCGGCGTTCATGACCCGCCCCTCACTTTGTCGCCGGGGCCGGTGTCGTGCGGTCCATCATCATTTGCATCATGGACTGCATCATGTCCATGCGCTGCTCCATCATGCCCTGGCGCGCGGCCATGTCGCCCGGCTTGCCCGCCATTGCGCCCGGGCCCATGCGCCCCATCATGCCCATGCCGCTTTGCATGAGCTTCATCTGCTCGGCCAACAATGCATGGCGCTCTTCAGGCGTCTTGGCGGCCAACATCTTGTCGTGCATGGCCTGCATGGCCTTCGTCTGGTCGGCAGAGCCCGGCATCATTGCGGAGCCGCCCATGCCCATCCCCATGCCCGGCGTGGCAGGGGTTGCTTGCGCGACCTGGATAGTCGTCGAGGCAGCAGGGTGGTGGCTGTCGTGCTGCTCGTCGCTGGCGGCCCAGACGGACGTGGCCATCGTGGTGGCGGCGACGGCGGTGAGAATCGAGATTGTGCGGACGAAGTTCATTTGAGGCTCCTGGTCATTGAATTGGAAAAGGGTCTTGCCATGAGCGCCTCGGAACGAGTGCGCGCAGGCCGGAGATCCGAGCTTGCGCTCCGTACCTGAATACAGAGTCAAGTCGAATGAATGGGCCGACGAAACCTTCGCGGAGCGCGTGGCTCCGAGGTCGTCAGCCTGCTACGGCTATAGCGCCAGCCGCGAGTAGCGGGTTCGCAGGGGTAGCCCTGTGCGCGCGGGATGCTCGAAGTGGACGATCGTGGGCGCGTCGAGCGCAGCGACCTTCGGCATCCAAGCTATCCAAGTTGGCGGCACCATGGCAAGGTCGAGCAGATCGAGACTCGCTTGCCCCTTGAGGATGATCTGCGACCCATCGCCACACGCCTTGAGGCAAGCTGCTTTTCCGGGGGACGAGTCGGCTCCGTGATCGTCCTGAACCTCGACATGGCCCGCCGAGACCGTGGGCGTCCCCGCGTGCGCCGCCGCATCTGGGTGCAGATGCGGCCCGCGCTCCTGCAAGCTGCAGGCGTTGGCCCATGCCGTACCCAGCGCAAACAGCCAGAACACCAGCATCGCCGACGCAATGCGGCGTTTGATGCGGGAGTTGGCGAAGGGCATCATGAGAATGCAGTCGTTGGATGCTAGTTGGACGATGGCGCCCGTCGTTGATCCAGGTCAATCGAACGCTGGGATACGGTACGCACCGTACTGATTTGGCTGAAGTCTGTGACTCAAGTTGACACACCGGTGGCCTGTGCCGAGGTGGCGACCACGGCGCCGTGGTTGCCCGCCGCGTTCGCCCAGACGGGCAAGGCCGCGATGGCCAGGACAGCGATCATCTTGTTCATTCGTAAGACTCAGGGTGAAGCAATTGAAGGCAGCTGTCTGTTCGGCAACGTACTTTGCGCGACTCGTGGGTGGAGGTCAAAATCAGAGGCGACTCGCGGGTGGACTTCAGAACCAGAGTCGCACTCCCGGATCAAGTACCTTCGTTCGAAGTGACGGACGCTCTTCCAATCTAAAGCCGCTGACGTGGAAAGCCTACTCGCACTTCTGCTCGTCACTCTCGGAACTCTGGCCGCGGGCTTGATGCTGCAGTTTGCGCTCGAGTCGAACAGAGATGCCCGCGTCTCCCATCCGCAGGCTGCGCCGTTTCTCGGCGGCGGCAGCATGGAAACCCACGCGTGGCAGCGCTATCACGTTCGCTATTACTCGATGGTGCTGCTCTTCATCGCGTTCGAAATGGAGATGATGTTCATGTACCCCTGGGCCGTCGTGTTCGTCGAAGAAGGCGCCAAAGCCTTGATGGAGATGGGCATGTTTCTGGCGATCCTGTCGGTCGGCATCGTCTACGCCTGGCGAGAAGGTGTGTTTCGATGGCAATAGGCCGGCTCGACCGGCTCGCGGCGCGCGCGCCGGTCGCCGTCTTCGCCGCGGTCGGTCGCAACGCCATCGAACGGGTGGAGGATCTGTCGCTCGATCCGTCGATCGCCTGGGTAGCGAGCCCACGCCATGCCGACGTGCTGCTCGTTGCCGGCAAGGTCCGAGGCCATGACCGCGACGCACTGCGGGCCGTGCACGACCAGATCCCTGTCCCCAGGAACACGCTGTGGTGGGGGAGCGAACCCTTCGAGGCACTGGCCTCACCAACCGTCGTGCCACTGATCGACGACGCCTTGCCGCATGTCCACAAGATGCGAGCACGGCGCGCGAAGAGCGAATCCGACCTGCTGCCCGACGAGCCACCGAATCCCTGGCGCGGCATCGGTCCAAACGGCCAGGGTGGCAAAGGCATGATGGGCGGCGTTCCCTTTGGTCGTCCGATGGCGATGACCGATGCGGACGGCCGGGACGGCCTCCAGCTCGACCAGACGACGGTGCAGATCGGGCCGTACCTGCAGACATGGCCCTGTGGCTTGGTGCTCGAGCTGGTGCTGCAAGGCGATGTCGTGCAGCGTGCAAGGGTCGTTCGGCCTCCCTACGGTCCGACGAAAGGCGTTCCCGACGGCGTCTCAAACCGACTGCGCGGCGCGGCACGCCTGCTCGGGCTGCTTCAGCTCGACGCACTCGCCGAACGCTGCCGTCGGGCTGCAGTCGCCGACGAGCGGCGCGAGGCCGTCGACATCGCGGCTTTGCGAGCCGCCGTTCATCGCAGCGGCGCCTTTGCTGCCGTGCCGCCGCGGCTCGGCTCTTGTCGCCTGGAAAGGACGGAAACCGACGTCCGTTCGCGACTGCGCGCCTGGCTCGACGACGGCAAGGAGCAGCCGGAAGGCGCGACGACCGAGCCGAAGTCGAGGCTGTCCGGCCTGCTGAGCGGGCTCGAATGGAACGAGGCGATGCTGGTCATCAATAGCTTCACGCCGAACCAGCTGCGCGGCATGGCGCCGCGCGAGAAGGCGGCCGATGCAGGCGGCGCCGAACCGGAAGGGAAGCACGCTGCCATGGAGCATGCGCATTGATTGCGGCGACGGCCGCAGCGGCCCTCGTGCTGATGCTCGGCGGCGCCTGGCTGGCCGCCGTGGCCGATCTCATCGCGGCCGCGCTCGTCGCGCGCAGGCCCATCGGCTCCCCCTGGCTCGCGCCCCTTCGAAGCGGCGCCGCGCATCTGACCCGCCGCCCGAACCGGACCGAACATCCCGATGGACTGAACTGGGCGCTCGCCCCGGCCCTCTACCTCGCGCTCGCCTTCGTCGGCGTGTCGCTCGTGCCCTTCTCCGCGGCGGGCGCCATCGTCGATCTTCCGGCCGGCATCGTCCTCTGGGGCGCGGTCGAATCGCTGACCATCGTTGCCGTGTTTCTGCACGGCTGGTCAGCCAACGCGCTGTTTCCGCTCCTCGGCGCCTATCGATATGTCGCCATCGGGCTGCCGGTCATGCTCATCAGCATGTTCGTCCTGATCGCGGCCGCCCTTCCGGCGCAGTCGCTCGCGCTCGGGACGATCGTGCAGTCGCAGGCCGGCCTCTGGAACATCGTTCGGCAGCCGCTGGGCCTGCCGCTCTTCCTGCTGCTCGGCCTGTCGCTCACCCTGAGAGGGCCGTTCAACTACGCCGACTCGGCCGATCTCGCAGGCGGCACCGACGCGGAGCGGTCGGGGCCACCACGGGCGCTCTGGCAATGGGCCCGACTGAGCATGGCCGTCGCGTTCTCGGCGATGGCGGCGACGGTGTTTCTCGGCGGGCCGCTCGGACCTGCGTGGGGGACGGTCGAGCTCGGTCCGCTGTGGCTGGCGGCGAAGACTGTTGTCGTGCTCGCTTTGCTGATCGCGGCAAGCCATCTTGTCGCCCGCATGCCGCCTTCGCGCATGCTTACGCTCCTGTGGACCATCCTGCTGCCGCTGTCGTTCGTCGGCCTGATCGCTGCCGGCATCGAGGCAGCGTCGTGAGCGACGTCGACCTCGCCTTCTTGGCGATGTCGATCGTCGCCGTCGTCAGCGGCTGGCGCGTCTTTCGCACGGACTCCATGGTGCGCGCGTCATTCCTGCTGCTGCTTTCATTCACGGCCGTCGCCGGAATCATGCTGTTGCTCGCCGCGCCCTACCTCGGCGTCGCCACCGTCTTCATGATGGCCGCCGAGATGATGGTGATGGCGCTGTTCATGGTGATGTTCATGATGAACCCGGCCGGCCTCAACCCGATGAGCATGGTGCACCAGCAGCCGCTTGCGATCGGCGCCGGTGTGTTTGCGTTCGTCGGCCTGTCCGCTGCGGTCCTGACGAGCCCGTTGCCCGACCTGCCCGTGCTGGCGGGCCATCAGGCCATCCACGATCTCGGCATCGAGATGCTCGGCGGCTCGGTGCTGATCTTCGAATCGGCCGGCGTCGCCTTGCTCGCCGCGATGATCGGCGCGGTGATCCTCTCGAGCCGCAGCGGCCGTTTCGGCGCCGCCGATGAGGGCTCGCGCCCGCCGGCCCTGTCCGAAGGCGGCCAGCCCGCGGGCATCGTGCTTGAGAAGCCAGAGGGTCACGGCATGGGGCACAGGTGAAACACGGCATGGTCCACGGTGCCGGACACGACGGGCACGGCTCATGACCTTGCAATCCCTGCTCGTCGTCGCGTCCGCGCTGATCGGATTGGGACTCTACGGTGCGCTGTCGCAGCAGTCCTTCGTCATGCTGATGATGGGCTTCGAGCTGATCCTCAACGGCGTGCTGCTGATGACCGTGGCCTTCTGGTCGCTCGGCACCGCCGGCGCACCGAAAGGCCAGCTGCTCGCCATCCTGGTCATGGCGGTGATGGCGCTCGAGATGGCCATCGGCTTCGCGCTCGTCACGGCGGTCTACCGCAAGCGCCAGGCCGACACCACCGAAGCGCTCGATACGCTCAAGCACTGATGCTCTGGCTCCTCGCGCTCCTGCCGGCGGCGACCGCCGCCCTGGTCTGGGCGATGCGATCGCACCGTCGTGGAGTGCTGGCGCTCCTCGCAGGTCTCGGCCTGGCCGCGACGCTGGCCGTCGTGCCGATCGCGGTCTCCGGCGCCTGGACCGGCAACCTGCACTGGAGCGCGACGCTGGCCTTGCACGTCACTCTGACGCCGCTCTCGGCGCTGATCGCCGCGCTCGTGCCCGCGGTCGCCCTGCCAGTGCTGATCTATGCGGCCTGTCGCGAACGCGAGGCAGGCTTGGTCCGACTGTTGAGCCTGCTGCTCCTCTTCTGCGGCGCGATGGAGCTGCTCGTCATCGCCGACGACTGGCTCACGCTGCTGATCGGCTGGGAGATCGTCGGCGCCTGCTCCTGGGCCCTGATCGCGCACGAATGGCGCGACGCCGCGAACCCGAGCTCGGCACGCTACGCCTTCGTTGCCACCCGCGTCGGCGACCTCGGCCTGTTCCTGGCAGCGATGAGCGCCTACGCAGGAAGCGGCTCGTTCGCTTTTGGCGACCTGGCGCGGCTCGACACACAGCATCTCGCCATCGTGGGCTTCGGCGTCGTGCTGTCGGCCGCGGCCAAGTCGGGACAGATCCCGTTCTCGCCCTGGCTGTTTCGCGCCATGGCGGGCCCGGCGTCGGCCTCGGCGCTGATCCATGCGGCGACGATGGTCGCCGCCGGCGCCTACCTGCTTGCCCGGCTGCAGCCCATGCTTGCGTCGGTGGGCGGGTTCGGCGTCGCCGTCATGGCCGTCGGCACCGCCACTGCACTCGCCGGAGGGGTCGTAGCCCTGGTGCAGCCCGACGTCAAAAAGGTGCTGGCTGCGTCGACCTCGGCCCACTTCGGCTTGATGTTCGTGGCGGTCGGAGCGGGCTTTCCCGGCATTGCGCTGCTGCATCTCGTCGCACACGGCTTCTTCAAGGCGCTGCTGTTCCTGTCAGCCGGCATCGCCATCGACCGAAGCGGAAGCCACGAGCTGGGCGCGATGCGGCTGGGCCGCGCCTTGCCGGTCGTGGCGATCCTGGCTGCTGTCGGCGCCGCCACCCTCGCCGGCCTGCCGCCGCTCGGCGCGGCATGGACGAAGGAAGCCATCATGGCGGCGGCGGCAGCCGCTGGACCGTTGTGGTCCGCAGGGGTCATCGCGGCGAGCGGCTTGAGCGCCGCCTACGCAGTGCGCTGGATCTCGCTGGTGTATGGCTGGGGCGAGGCCACCCCGAGCAAGGACATCCCCACACTGGCGCCCGCGGTGACGGCATCGCTCGGCTGGCTCGCCGTTGCGGGCGTGTTGCTGTCGGCGCTCTGGCTACCCGGAGCCAGCGAATCGGTGGCCGGGGCGCTTCACATCGTTCTTCCGCGCGAGTCGACAACGCTCGTTGATGCTGCGATCGTGGCGCTCGCCGTTGGCGCATGGACCGGGCGCTGGATCGCCGTTCGCATGCCGACGCTCGGGCATGGCGAACTCGTCGCCCCCGTGGCCGACTGGTGGCGCCTCCCCGCCCTGATCGACCTCGCCGTGTCGACACCGACGGCCGAGCTGGCCCGCGCACTGGCACGGGTCGACGATTCCATCATCGATGCGATCCCGCACGCGATCGGTCAGGCCGGCAGGTGGCTGGCCGCGCCACTGGCATGGGCAGACGGCCGCGTCGTTGATCGTGGCGTCGGGCTGACGAAAGCCTTTGTCAGCTGGCTGTCGCGCGCAACGAGTCGCATCGGCGAGATCGTCGCCGACGGCATTGCTCTAGGCCCGGCGCGGCTCGTTTCCCTAGGCGGACACGACGCGCAACGACTGCAGACCGGCTTGTCGCACCACGCGTTCGCGGTCCTGCTTCTCGGCGCCGTCGCGCTCGGTGTTCTGCTCTTCGCCGCCGGCGCCCGATAACCACGCCAGGAAGAAACGCCGACATGCTGACCCTGACCATCCTCATTCCTCTCGCCGGCGCCTTGCTGCTTGCGCTGCTGCCCGGGCTGTCGGACCTCGCTGCCCGCCGGCTCGCAGTCGCCGTCGCTGCACTGCCGCTCCTCCTCCTTCTTGTCGTTTGGTGGGGTTTCGACATGAAGGCCGGGGCAGCGATCTTCCAGCAGGTCGCCGAGCTGCCGTGGATTCCGTCGCTCGGCGTCGCCTGGCGGATCGGTGTCGACGGCATCGCCCTTGCGGTGGCGCTGATGAGTGCCCTGCTTTTCGTCGCCGCCGTCGCCTGGCCGGCGCAAACGAGGGACTCCGCGCGCGCGTACTACGCCTGGTTCCTCTTTCTCGAGGGCGTCTCGTTGGGCGTCTTCCTCGCGCTGGACCTGCTGCTCTTCTACGTCTTCTTCGACCTGAGCCTCGTGGGCATGTACTTCCTGATCGGCCGCTGGGGCCACGGCGACGCCAGGGCAGCGGCGACCGAATTCTTCGTCTACACGCTGGCCGGCTCGCTCGCCATCCTGCTCGCCATCATCGG